>JAJQIP010000005.1 GCA_021199145.1 Porphyromonadaceae bacterium
TTTATGTTAAAGAGTGCAGTCGGTTGATGGACATTGCCGAAACTGTTTTGCTGAGGAAAATAAATGAATTGCGCCGACAGGAGTTGCAAAATCGAAATTCGGAAGGGCAAAATGTTGTTACTCATAAGGAAGACAATCCACAGGTACATACAGAAGAAACCCCGACAGCGCAAGAGGAAAAAGTCGATTCTCCCGAATCGAGCAATAGCACAAAGCAAGAATGGGACTCTCCGTCATCAGCCGCTAACGACAGGGCTGAACGTACCTTGATTCGCTATATCATCCGGTATGGGAATGTCGAACTTTTCTCCCCAAAAGAGGGGGATGATGTTTGTCGGGTCGCCCCTTATATATTAGAAGACCTGCACAGTGATGAAATAAAGTTCTCCAATCCACTATATCAAAAGATTTGCGACGAAACAGAGTCATTGATTACACACGAAGGGTTCGACTTGGCCAGACATTTTACCTCCCATCCCAATTCTGAAATCAGTGATATCGCCCTTGACTGTCTCAGTGATAAATATGAATTGAGTAAAATCCATACTCGGTTTCAGCAGGTACTGAGTGAAGAAGAACGCCTTTCCGAGCTGGTTCCCAGAGCTTTATTGGAATTAAAAGATGCCATTATCGACAAAAAAATCAAACAAAAGCAGGAAGAATTAAAATTAGCGAAGGATAATCCTGAAGAGGTAAAAAAAATCATGCGGGAGATAGCGAAACTATATAAGTTAAAAACTGTTTTTGCCAAAGAATTGGGCGAACGGACAGTAAGACCATTTTAATCTTTGATAGTAAAACTATTACGATATTACCTCACGGAGAGAGCGGCTATTGCTGGTATTAAAAATTTTTCCCAAAGATTTTTTCTGACAAAAAATGTCTACCTTTGAGGAGTGTATATTTTTTCACTTAACTATGATTGCGATTGACCTTTGGAATTAACTTAAACAAAAAGATATGGCAAATAATAGAGAAAAATTGTTCGACCAATTCCCTCCTATTTCCACGCAAGAGTGGAAAGAAAAGGTTATTGCCGACTTAAAAGGTGCCGACTTTGAAAAAAAATTGGTTTGGCGTACGAATGAAGGGTTTAACGTTCAACCCATGTACCGAACCGAAGATATTGCAGGTATGGATTCTGTCAATTCATTACCGGGCGAATATCCTTATGTGAGGGGAACGAAATGTAACAACGAATGGCTTATCCGGCAGGATATTGAAGTGGAGAATCCTCAAGAGGCCAATCGTAAAGCTTTGGAACTGTTAGGCAAAGGCGTTACATCGCTTGGCTTTAAGATAGGGAAAGACCTGATTTCACGTGAAAATATCTCCCTCTTATTGAAAGGCATCAATGCCGAAAAAGTGGAATTGAATTTCCTCTCGTGCGGAAAAGCCTCCGCAGAAATTGCGAAAGTGCTTGTCTCCTATTTGAAAGCAGAAGGTGTTGACTTGAATGCGGTTAAAGGCTCTATCAACTTTGACCCGTTCAAACGTATTTTAAATCACGGTTGTAATGTCCCGCAATATGTCGAGATGGCGGAACAAGTGGTAAAAGAAGTGACTGAACTTCCCCATTACCGTGTACTGATGGTGGATGCCGCCATGCTCAATAATGCCGGTTCGTATATCAGTCAGGAATTGGGATTTGCTTTAGCTTGGGGGAATGAATGGCTGACAGCTCTAACGGATAAAGGCCTGTCAGTTGACGAGGTAGCTTCACGGATAAAATTCAACTTCGGCATTTCCTCCAACTATTTCATGGAAATCGCAAAGTTCCGGGCTGCCCGCATGTTGTGGGCACAGATTGTCTCGGCCTACAAGCCGGCCAAAGAGTGCGCTACGAAGATTAAAATGCATGCGCAGACTTCGCAATTCAACATGACAATATACGATGCCTATGTAAATCTGTTGCGTTCTCAGACGGAGACCATGTCGGCTACATTGGCCGGTGTCGATTCGATTACCGTAACGCCGTTTGATATCGCTTACAAACATCCGGATGACTTTTCAGAGAGAATCGCCCGTAACCAGCAACTCCTATTGAAAGAGGAGTCTCATTTTAATAAGATTGTTGACCCGGCAGGCGGTTCTTATTACATAGAGACACTTACCGCCTCCATTGCTGAGGAAGCGTGGAAGCTTTTCCTTGAAGTAGAGGTCGCTGGAGGATTCTATGCTGCCCTACAGACGGGATTTGTACAGAATGCGGTGAATGCTTCCGCCGATGCACGTCGCACGGCAATAGCCCGTCGTAAAGAGGTACTTCTGGGTACGAACCAATATCCCAAACTTCAGGAGACCGCTCACGAAAAAGTCGAAAAGGAGGCGGCCCATTCATGTTGTTGTCATCAAGACAAAGAGGGTGCTCCCGAACTGCCGTTCTTACATACGGTACGTGGTGCCAGCGATTTTGAAGCCTTGCGTCTGGCAACTGAAAAGTCAACGAAATCTCCCAAAGTATTTTTGTTGACTATCGGCAATTTGGCCATGCGGTTGGCCCGCGCCCAATTCTCCGAGAACTTTTTCGGATGTGCCGGATATGAGATTATCGACAATTTAGGATTTGAAACTGTACAGGCGGGCATCGATGCGGCTCTTAAAGCCAAGGCCGATATCGTTGTACTCTGTTCAAGTGATGATGAATATGCGATGTTAGCTCCCGAAGCATACAAATTATTGGATGGCAAAGCCATTTTCGTTGTAGCAGGAGCACCCGAATGTACAGAAGCCTTGAAAGCTCAAGGCATTACACGTTTTATCAATGTACGCAGTAATGTCCTCGAGACTTTAAAAAAATATAACACCTTATTGTCCATTTAATTCCGTGGGATTTATAAAAAACATTGTTATGAGACCTAATTTCAAAAACATAAATATCCACACTGACGCATTTGCGCAGAGCGGCCAATCAAAACTTCAAAACAACAATCCCGATTGGATAACTCCCGAGTTGATTCCGGTAAAATCTATCTATACGAAATCGGACCTCGAAGGGATGGAACATCTTGAGTATGTTGCCGGTATACCTCCTTATCTAAGAGGCCCATATAGCGCTATGTATGCCATGCGGCCTTGGACAATACGCCAATATGCCGGATTCTCTACCGCTGAAGAGTCCAATGCCTTCTATCGCCGTAATTTGGCTTCAGGTCAAAAAGGACTTTCGGTTGCATTCGACTTGCCTACACACCGGGGATACGATGCCGACCACGAGCGGGTTGTCGGAGATGTCGGTAAAGCGGGTGTGTCGATATGCAGTGTCGAAGACATGAAAGTGCTTTTCGACAGCATCCCCTTGAACAAGATGTCGGTATCCATGACCATGAACGGCGCCGTACTCCCTATCATGGCCTTTTATATCAACGCCGGATTGGAGCAAGGAGCGAAACTTGAAGAGATGGCGGGTACGATACAAAATGATATTCTCAAGGAGTTCATGGTGCGGAATACCTACATCTATCCGCCCGCATTCTCGATGCGGATTATCGCGGATATTTTCGCCTATACTTCGAAATTTATGCCCAAATTCAACTCCATTTCCATATCGGGTTACCATATGCAGGAAGCCGGAGCGACGGCAGATATCGAATTAGCCTACACGTTGGCCGATGGGTTGGAATATCTTCGGGCCGGTATAAACGCCGGTATGGATATCGACACATTCGCTCCCAGGCTATCCTTCTTCTGGGGCATTGGCATGAACTATTTCATGGAAATTGCTAAAATGCGTGCCGCCCGTATGTTGTGGGCGAAAATTGTAAAACAGTTCAATCCGAAGAACCCCAAGTCGATGGCTTTGCGTACTCACTCGCAGACATCGGGTTGGTCTTTGACGGAACAAGATCCGTTCAACAATGTCGGACGTACCTGTATCGAAGCTATGGGAGCCGCCCAAGGACATACCCAGTCACTTCACACCAATGCCCTCGATGAGGCCATTGCCCTGCCGACGGACTTCTCGGCCCGTATTGCCCGAAATACACAGATATACATCCAGGAAGAAACATACGTTACTAAGGAAGTTGACCCGTGGGCAGGTTCGTATTATGTGGAGAGTCTGACCAATGAGTTGGCTCATAAAGCTTGGGAACACATACAGGAAGTCGAGAAACTTGGAGGTATGGCCAAAGCCATTGAAACAGGTTTGCCCAAACTGCGTATCGAAGAGGCTGCTGCACGTACACAGGCCCGCATTGATTCAGGAAAACAGACAATAGTCGGCATTAATAAATACCGGCTGGAGAAAGAAGATCCCATTGATATCCTTGAGGTGGATAACACTTCGGTACGGAATCAGCAAATCGCCCGTCTTAAAGAACTGAAAGCCAATCGTGACAATGCCGCTGTAAAAGCTGCCCTTGATGCCATTACCAAATGTGTGGAGACCAAGGAAGGCAATTTGCTCGATTTGGCCGTAAAGGCTGCAAAAGTAAGGGCCACATTGGGAGAAATATCCGATGCCTGCGAAGTTGTTGTAGGCCGTTATAAAGCAATCATTAGAACAATATCCGGCGTGTATTC
>JAJQIP010000114.1:0-14186 GCA_021199145.1 Porphyromonadaceae bacterium
CGGACGTAAGCGGAGATTTCGCCGCCATCATGAACCTGGCCGAGAAATATACCATAATGGATGTACGGGCCAATGCCGATATCCCCAGGGATGCATTGGTAGCCCGGAAGTTCGGAGCTAAAGGTATCGGACTGTGCCGTACCGAACACATGTTCTTCGAGGGGAACCGTATCAAAGCCATGCGGGAAATGATTCTGGCGAAGGACGAAGACGGCCGCCGTGTCGCTCTTAACAAATTGTTGCCGATTCAACGGGGAGACTTTGAGGGTATCTTCACGGCAATGGATGGTCTGGGCGTGACAATCCGTCTGCTCGACCCGCCTTTACACGAATTCGTTCCTCATCAATTGGCCACCCAAAAAGAGTTGGCCGAAGAGATGGGTCTTACCATCGAAGAGGTGAAATTGGCATGTGACTCCCTCTCCGAGTTCAACCCCATGTTGGGACACCGAGGATGCCGTCTGGGTTGCACCTATCCCGAAATCACCGAAATGCAGGCACGGGCCATCATCGAAGCCGCCCTCAATGTGAAGTCTCACGGCATCAAGGTATTCCCCGAAATCATGATACCTCTGGTAGGCGTTGTCGAGGAGTTGAAAATGCAGGCTGATATCATTCATCGGACCGCTGACAAAGTATTCGCCGAACGGGGTGACAGCGTCGCCTACAAAATAGGTACAATGATTGAAGTACCCCGCGCAGCGGTTACGGCCGACCAAATCGCCGAAGTGGCTGACTTCTTCTCCTTCGGTACGAACGACCTCACCCAGATGACCTTCGGATATTCGCGCGACGATGCCGGAAAATTCCTCAAGATTTACAAGGAAAAAGGCATCCTCAAGACCGATCCTTTTGCAGTACTCGACCAGAAAGGTGTAGGACAACTCGTACGCATGGGTGTGGAGAAAGGCCGTGCAACCAAACCAACCTTGAAAGTCGGCATCTGCGGCGAACACGGTGGTGAACCCTCTTCGGTAAAATTCTGTGCTTCGCTCGGCATGAATTATGTCAGCTGCAGCCCCTACCGTGTGCCCATTGCCCGTGTAGCGGCGGCCCAGGCAGCTATCGAATAGCGTGTCACGCACCTATTTGGCCATTGACCTGAAAAGCTTTTACGCTAGTTCCGAGTGTGCCGACAGGCACCTCGACCCTCTAAAGACCCATTTGGTGGTGGCGGACCCCTCCCGGACAGATAAGACTATCTGTCTGGCGGTTTCGCCATCACTCAAAAGTCTGGGATTAGCGGGACGTTCCCGCCTCTTTGAGGTGATTCAGCGGGTGAAGGAGGTCAACCGAGCCAGACTGACCACAGCTATACAACATCATAAGATACGTCCCGATGCCCAAGGGAGGTACGCCTTCCCCTCATCCTCGTACGATGCGGAGGCCTTGGCGGCGGACCCGACATTGGAGTTATCCTATATTGTCGCTCCTCCACGGATGGCCCGATACATGGAAGTATCGGTGCAAATCTATGCGACTTACCTGAAATTTATCTCCCCGGAAGATATCTTCCAATACTCCATCGATGAAGTCTTCATCGATGCGACCTCCTATTTGGATATCTATCACCTCTCTCCCCGAGCCTTGGCCATGAAGTTGATTCGGGAAGTGCTTGGTACGACCGGCATCACGGCCACCTGCGGCATAGGCACCAACCTCTATTTGGCGAAGATTGCCCTTGATATCGAGGCGAAGCATGTCCCAGCCGATAAAGACGGGGTACGTATTGCAGAACTGGATGAGTACACTTACCGGAAACTCCTCTGGGACCACAAACCCCTGACCGATTTTTGGCGGTTTGGACCCGGTACGGCACGGAGGTTGGAAATGCTCGGCATCACCACCATGGGGGAATTGGCCCGCACTTCTGTGCACGACCAGGAACGGTTTTACAACGCTTTCGGTGTCGATGCGGAGATTCTCATCGACCACGCATGGGGTGTCGAACCGACCACCATGGAGTATATCAAGAAATACCGGCCGGAGACAAATTGCCTGTGCGAGGGTCAGGTACTGATGTCCCCCTACCCGTACGAAAAGGCACGGATTATTGTCCGGGAAATGACAGAGAGTCTGATGCTCCAACTGGCTGACAAAAGTCTGGCTACAGACTCCTTGACGCTTGACCTTGGGTATGACCGAGAGAATATCGACAACGGCATCTACAAAGGCGAACTCCATATCGACCACTACGGCCGTACGGTGCCGAAACCGACTCACGGGAGTACGAAGTTGAAGCATCCGACCAACCTGGAGAGCCAGCTACAACCCGCCATGCTGAAGCTGCTGGAGCGGATTGCGGACAAGAGGTTGTCAATCCGCCGCATCACCATCACAGCCAACCGTGTCGTACCGGATACCGGAACGCACCAGATTGACCTCTTTACCGATACAAAGAAACTCACCCAAGAGAAGCGGCTTCAAGAGGCCATGTTGGGCATCAAGAAGAAATTCGGGAAAAACGCTATTCTGAAGGGGACAAGCTTTGAAGAGGGTGCGACCATGCGTGAGCGGAACGAGCAGATTGGCGGCCATCATGCGTAAGGAGGGAGAAATGAACGAGACGGAACGAAAATACGACGATATCATACATCGGGAAAGGCCTGTCGACGAAGAGGTGTTTCGCCGCCACCCCCGCATGTCACCTGAAAATCGGGCGAAGATTTTCAGCCCCTTTTCGGCACTTCGAGGATACGACGAACGGTTGGCCGAAGAAAACGTCAAGCTGCTCCAACAAAAACAGATGGAATTATCCGAAGAAGAATCGAAAATTCTTTCCGAAAAACTACAGCAGGTAGAAAAAGGCCGGACAATCGTAGTGACCTGTTTCCGACCGGACTCCCCCACCTCCGAAAAGGGTTATTATACGAAAATCCGAGGACGGGTAAAGAGCATCGATAAGATATACCGTCACTTAGAAATAGAGGCTCCGACCGGGGAAAATCCCCATGCCAAAAGGGGAGATATATCCATACGCTTCGATGAAATAGTCGACATCAACCTCTCCCAAGAATAAGGAAATCACCCCTTCCTGCCCCCTTCTTTTTCCATTTTCGCTTTTACAAAAGTGTTTTTGTACCAAAAATTCACTTCTACAGAAGTGTTTTTTCATACTTTTTTCGCTTTTCCAAAAGTGTTTTTGTATATTTGTCCCAAAATCAAAAATTTACAAACATGGATTATACAGACATTCAGCCGTTAGTGAATGCATTCCAACGGAAATTGGTGTCCACGAGTCTGGAATTTAAGAGATACCTTCATCAGCAAATTAACTGGGAGACAAGGTTGTTAGGTATCAAAGGGGCACGGGGTGTCGGGAAAACGACAATGCTTTTACAACACATAAAAGAGACATTCGACAATATCGATACCGTATTCTATGTGTCGCTCGACAACCTGTGGTTCCAAAATCACAATGTAGAAGAGTTGGTTGAATTTCTATATACACACGGAGTAACCCACATTTTTTTTGACGAAGTACATAAATACGCTCGGTGGACGACACTCCTTAAAAACATCTACGACAGCTATCCCGATTTAAACATTGTCTACACCGGATCCGCTATGCTGGCCATAGACAACTCGAAGAGCGACTTGTCACGGCGGCAATCTTTATGTACCCTGCAAGGCTTGTCATTTAGGGAATATTTGGACTACGAAGGTGTCATCTCCCTGCCTGCCCTCACTTTGGAAGAACTGCTTAAAGAACATACGGGCTATGCCATGGAGGCCACATCTCATATCAAAGTATTGAAATATTTCAATCAATACCTTGAGGAAGGTTACTATCCCTATTACAAGGAAGCCGGGAGGGACTATCTGACACGCATGGGTGAAGTGGCCCAATTGGTCATCGATAGCGACATTTCCACCATAGAAGAGACGATAACTTATGCGACCCGGCAGAAGATAAAAAAACTTTTGATGGTGGTAGCCGAAAATGTTCCGCTGACACCGAACATCAGCAAGCTCTCGGCAAGTTTGGGCTCAACCCGTGACCAGACATTGAAAATGCTCTATTGGCTGGATAGAGCGGCTCTGCTCCATTTACTGACCGATAAGGCAAAAGATTACAAGCACCTGACAGGGCCTAAAAAAATATATCTCGACAATACCAACCTGATGAGTGCCTTGGGGAGTGAGATTTCTAAAGGAACGCAACGGGAAACATTCTTCGCCAATCAAGTAGGGAGTGTGGCGACGCTGTTAATGCCCCCAAAAGGAGATTTTATGGCCAACAACAAATACCTGTTCGAAGTCGGGGGTGCACAGAAGACATTCGGCCAAATAGCCGACCTTCCGGATAGCTATTTAGCCGTTGACAATGTAGAAGTCGGAACTGGCAACCGAATTCCTTTATGGCTCTTCGGCTGCTTATACTGACCTAGCAAATAAATCATTTCACTCGCACAAACCAATAGCATTCCCATATTTATAATAAATGTGACAATATTGTCCGGATACTATCTAAAATTTGTGCAGAAGTTGGAATTTCACCATACGCCAATTCGTCAAGTTCTTTCAAATAAATAGGTTCAAGCTTTTTCCATACCTCATTTATAGAAATAAGCAGGGGAGATTCCTCCAGACGACGGCCTTGCCATCCTTCCGGATTAGAAAACTGCCGTTGATCATGAAGAAATAATTTCTCAAAGTCCGATTGAAATTTGTCCGAACTTAGGTATGCGTTAGTCTCCTCATCCTGAGAGAGGTAATAAAGGTCATAGAAGTGGCGGATTTTGGAAGATAGGAGCACTTGATATTCGTTCGCAAGTGAGCATCTCACTAAGGATACGAGCTTTTCTGTTAAAGTTTGTTGTTTATCCAATACGGGAATTACAAATGGTTGCATATCATATTTCCCCACTAATAACTCATTGCCGGACAATCTCAAAAAAGAGGTAAGAAAACTCTGTATCTCTCGTTTCTCATACGGATAAGGATTTGCGAAAGAATTTATCTCAACAAGAATCTGTCCAGGATTTATATATGTTGCCGCCAAGGACTCCAAGACTTGCGGGTAATGGTAATAAGCTTTATGATAATGAGAGCCTTTGCTTGTCTTACCTGGAATGACAATTTATTCCAATCCCTCTGTCATATTGGATGCAGTCTTCCGTATCAAGTTCTTTAATTGATTACCGCTCAAAGTCCAAGCCTCGGAAATAGCTACATCAATATCCTCAGAAAACCTTGTTCCAATACCATATGCTTTCGACAGGCTGGTGCCACCTTTAAGTATAGCACGCTCCGCTGGATCATTTTCCGCCATTAATTTAAGGGAACGGCTAATCCAATAGTCCTTCTCAATAAACAATGCATCAACGCCTAATCCGCCATCCTTAATAGGACGGGCGGCATAATTGATTGCATCCCTGAATAAAGTCAGATTAGTATGTAATTTCATATAATATTCCAATGAGAAGACGTAGGTAATACGGCAGATGTTATTCCAAGCCGGTAATGACTTACAGGGTTTAACATTTCCTGCAAATCATAAAAGGGATAACCAAGATATTCAAATATAGCCCCCAATTGTGCTTTCACATAAGGTTTGTAAGCTTTTCCCAATTCGATCAACCTGTTTCTGTCCGCATCGGATAATTCCTTCACCCAAGCCATTATTTGGAGTATAGTTTCCCCCGGTGTCGTTGCTGGTATTTTCTTGATAAGACGAAGGGCATCCAAGAGAATGAAAAGAGGAATATCTTCTTTTACAATTAAATTGGGCTGTAACAAAAATACGATTCGATATTGTCCTCGATTGACAGGACGTCGGGACACATTTGTCCCGACCATGATTGTCGAAGAAACCTGTGTTGTCAAAGCCAGACTGGAAAAGGCCCTTGTCCCTGTAATATAACCGACCACTTTGTTCCCTTTTTCAAGGAAATCTTTCACGATTTCCCGTTCCGATGGAAACTGTTCGCCAAAATACGATTTCTGGGGCTTATAATAACGTCCCTTGGAAACACGTTTAAGTACCCCCGCATATTCAAATTGATTGAGGGCTTTAACAAGTGTGGCCCGATAACGTCTGGGAATATCAAAGTCGGAAGCAGAAACAACTAATCCCTCTGACAACGCACTTATTTTTCTTTTTATATCTTCTCTGATAACCATTAGTTACATCCTTCTTCAAGGCAAAGATAGAAATAATTCTTGTTTTTTGCGCAAAAAACAAGAATTAATAGTCAGGAATTAATAAGAGTAATAAAAAGCATAATTATTTGCTCCTTTCCCCAAAAAGCGTTAAATTTGCGCTAAATAGTACGGAAAAGTGTATGAACTATACACTTTTCCGGACAATTTAATGTAGCTATGCAAATCGAAAGAGACATATTAAGGATTTTCAAACAGTGGAAAGAAGCTCCCGACAGAAAACCTATTTTGTTAAAAGGTGCACGTCAAATTGGAAAGACATGGGTCATGGAGACATTTGGCAAAGAATGTTTCGACTACTGTGTCAAATTTGACTTCGACCGTCATCCCGAACTGAAATCACTGTTTCAAACGACAAAGAGTCCCGACCGTCTAATCAAGGACCTGGCCCTTTATTGTGAACAACCAATAGTACCCGGGAAAACGCTGATAATATTTGACGAAATACAAGAATGCGAAGAAGCTCTTAATAGTCTAAAATACTTCTGTGAAGATGCACCACAATATCACATCATAGCAGCCGGGTCCTTACTTGGCGTTGCTGTCAAGAAACGTAAAATGACGGTGCCAGTAGGTAAAGTGAATGTGATAAGGATGTTCCCTATAACATTTAAGGAATTTCTCCGGGCCAGTGACCCACAAACATTTGAGTATATTGACACGATGGAGGAAATTCGGCATCTTCCCGAAATCATTCTCAACAAACTTCGCTCCGAATATCGCCGCTATCAAGTATCCGGTGGAATGCCCGAAGTCGTAGTAGCCTTATTGGACAACAAAGGCATTGGAGAGGTAGAATCCACACTCCAGGACATCCTTGACCTCTATGAACTTGACTTCGCCAAATATGCGGAATCTCGGGAAATTCCTCGCATACATGCCATTTGGCATTCACTGCCTGCCCAACTTTCCAAAGGGAATCGCAAGTTTATCTACAAAGTGGTAAAAAATAGTGCTCGTTCCAAAGATTATGAAGATGCCCTCATGTGGCTGGAAGATGCCGGAATGATATACCGAGTATATAACATTAGTAAGCCAGGAATGCCGTTATCGGCATATCAAGAGCCCTCTGTCTTCAAGGTTTATGCCTGTGACTGTGGACTTCTTCGTCGATTGGCACATCTGCCGGTAACTGTCGTTTCCGACCCCGTTGCCAACTATACGGAATTCAAAGGAGCAATGGCTGAAAATGTAGTTTTACAATCCATCATTCCCTGGACGGACAATCAAGAGCTTTGCTATTGGAGTTCCGACGAGAGAGCTGAAATCGAGTTTGTCCTACAATGGGGAGAACACATCATTCCCATTGAAGTTAAGGCCGAAGGCAATATCAGTGGCAATAGTCTATCGGTATATAACAAGAAATACAATCCTCAATACCGTATCCGTTTCTCAATGTTGAATCTTCAATACAACAGCGGCCTCCTAAGTGCTCCCTCCCCTTTGGCAGCATGGTTTGACAAACTCTTCACCCTATTGCTATCCTCTCGATAAAGGTAAGAAAAAGAGGAGGAATATCCTATATCTCATCCTCCGGCCTTACAAGCCCCTTCGCCTTACATCAATCAAAATTCCCTATAGTCACGCAAAATATCATTCCTTTTTATGGATGTCCTTCACCGTTACGTACATTTGGTTACGACTTGTTGGATTATTCGGTTCTGTCATTGCCAACATACCCGCATCAATCATCGGATTGATATAGACATTCACCACATTTTTCCGATCCTTTAGTCCTAAATGCTGCATAATCTCAACTAATAACTTCGCCTCGTTACAGAACTCCAAGAGTTGCCTCCTCCTTAAATCTTTCTTGGGTTGTTTTCTTGGGTTGTTTTCTTGTGGGGTTTTCTTGTGGGGTTTTCTTGGGTTGTTTTCTTGTGGGGTTTTCTTGTGGGGTTTTGTATTCAATTGCATGGTCAGCACCACATAATCTGGGCGTGTCTCCTCCGTAATAGTAGGGAGAGGTAAACCCAAAGACCGCCATCCGCTCACAATCTTATCCACACCGCTACCGGCTTTCTCGGCACGTCCAAGTCGCATGAACATCTTTTGCAGAATCGGATTGCGACAAATGCTACGTCCACCCTCAAAATACTGCTGTTCAGAAATCAACATAGTACCTTGGTTTCGGAAAACAAGACAATCATCGGTACATTCCACAATGATATGTCCCATAGCATTTACATCTTGGTGAATGATGCAATTAATGAGAGCCTCCCTCACGGCATCATGAGCAGGCGTTTCTTCTTGACGGATACCGTCTTTCATCATAAACGGACGGGGCAACGATTGTATCAGACGATTATAGACTCTGATGTAGAATTGGTACAAGTTTGCCTCCCACAGACCATCTGGATAGATGCGGTTAGTCCACCTTACATCGGGATTGTCTGTGCCGATTCGCTCCCGATAATCCACAAAATACATCGGATTGCCCGAATTGTTAGTAATACTATCGTATTTGCCAAACATCAGAATACCGGCCAGCGTAAATCCTTCTTTTCCGGTTTCGTATTCCGTAGCGTATGCTCCTAACTTTTTTAGGAAATCCATGTCGCTGATACCTACCCAAGGATGGGAAGGTTGCAAACTGGCAAGAGTTTGTCGGTACTGATGCAGAGATTCCATATCTATATCCCTTTCAAAGACAAAGCCCGAAAGGATACGACCATCTTGTGGATGGCGGTCATGATCGGCATCAGCAAACATACGCCTTACCTCTGCATCCGTACAAAGATAATCTCCCTCGTGGTTCCTCCGGTAAGTATTTCCGAACGGATTGGGGGTGACATAAACGGGGCGAAGTTCATAGCTTGCACGGGGAATATGGCATATCATAATATATGCCTCTTCAATCTTTTCTATTCTTACATCCGATTCATGGGGAAGACAAACGCTTATTTTTCCTTTATTATGAGCACAATCCCAAAAGGTTTTCTTATAACGTACAACAGCATCTTCCGTCAACCCGTCGAGCAGGAACCGATTGCCTTTTTCCGCTACACCAAGCACTATCGTACCGCCATTCGTGTTGGCGAAAGCCGAATAGCTTTCCCAAAAGCTGCCGGGAAATCCTCCACGGGCCGATTTGGATTCAACCTCCGAAGTCTCGCCTTGGCTAATCAGTGCCTTGATTTTATCATATATGTCTGCCGTATGTTTTACCATAATGATTGTCCTATTATAAAGGTACGGTTTCTCATTGAGCGACTACGACGGTACAGCTTTCAAATGGCATACCCTCTGTCGTTTGCAAATATCTTGTTACAATATGTAAAGATAATGTTTTTTACTGAATCAGAGATTTATGAATATCACTCACAAATTGTTTATACCAAGAAATAGATGGAAGCCATTTAAACAAAAGGATACTCTTTATCCTACGATTCCCCTCTCTAAGCCATTTCAAATTATTAAACCAATTCTTTGCCTCATAAGAGACATTCACATTCCTGCCAGCATTACAATCATCGAATAGCTTTTTCCATTCAGCACATGTCTGATGAATTTCAAAATTTCTTGCTACATATTCGTGTCCAAAATCTCCCATTTGCTGAGCCCTATTCCTATTCTGTAAAAGTGAAACGATATCATTTACAAATTCTTTTTCTGTGTTAAATAAAAGTCCCGTTTTTTTATCCAATATCGTATCTAATACCCCACCTTTTTTCAGAGATACAACAGGTATCTTAAGATACTCAAATTCAATCGCAACTATACAAAATGTCTCAGTACCAATGGGATTGACAACACCAACTGATAATTTGTTCAATAATTCAAGTTTTTGGGTCCCTGAAACAACACCCATAAAATGCACACTTGGATGGATATGACCATGTCCATCGCTCAAGTATTTCATTATTTTTCTTTCGTAAGCTTCATCCGATATATTTAAGGAGCCTCGTTTCAATTCTTTGCCATATAAATCTACTCCACCTAAAACATAAAGTTGGGCATCTGGCACCTGTTTTAAAACATCTTTCCAAACTTTTGCAAGTCGATGAAACCCTTTGTCCGGTATTAATGCACCCATATAACCGACTATATTCAAGCCCTTTCCCTTAGATTCACATCCTGCATATGCAGTAAAATCTAGAGCATTAAATATATACGTACTTTTATTAAATACAACATGATCCCTTAACTCATCAAGCTGTTCTTTTCCAACGCAAACATTTCTCAACACATATCTGCAATTTGCCATTTGATCTGCAAATCTCGGCCACACTGGATTATGACACCAAAATATTGTTTTCTGCTTGTATTGATTGATAGTATTAAAAAGAGGCCTATCATCACACACTCCACGTATAATGATTATATCGATACTATAAGTCTGCGCTTTTTTTATAGCCTCTATCGGTGTAGCACATGCCACGGATTTCATTGAAGAGGGCATTCTATCAATAATCGGGGCAAAAATATATATATCAAGATCAGCGTACATTTGATTCAAATAATACGCAACCGACCAAAACATGAATTGAGTTCCACCAATACCCGGATTCCCTTTTTCAGGCTTCGAAAAATCAATTCCTCTACATTTTTCATTATCAATATAAAACGCTACTCTCATAATCCTACATCTATAAAAACATCCGACTCTGATTATTTTTTCTTATGGAAAAACATTCCTTGTCGTTTACAAATATTTGTTTCAAGATGTAAAGATAGTACTTTTATTTAAATATATATCATGCTGTCTCTTCCTCTACTATCCCATTAACTATCACTCTTGTCAATGGCCTTAACACCTCATTAGGGAGACCTTATTAGAAAAGTAGTATGATGTTTACATACGCACATAATTGTTTTTTAGAGTTATAAATAACAATAAAAGCCCCGTTTATGTAACATAAACGAGGCTTTTATTCACAAGCGACAAATGCAGTTGGCCGCTATTACTCTTTCGAGAACTTCTCCTTTAAGATATTCAGCAAAAACAGGCAATTACCAATCAGGTACCTCCTCCACATCCTTCTCGGTTCCTTCAAAAACCTGTACAGCCACTCCAGACCGTTTCTCTGCCACCACATAGGAGCCCTCGCTACTGTACCGGCAAAGAAGTCAAACACGGCCCCGATAGTCCCCACATGACAATGAATCTCCAAATTTTCCCACTGCGAATAGGCCCATTTCTCCTGCTTCGGGGCCGTCATCCCAATCCATAGCAAATCAGGATTGACCCTGTTTATCGCCTCGACTATCTCTCGGTTCTCCTCATCGGTAAACTCCGGTTTGTAAGGAGGCGAATAGGTCTCGACCACAATGTGGGGATAATCGACAGCGGCACGTTTTTTTATCCGTTCAAGGCACCCCTCGCTGCTACCCATAAAGAAACATTTCCCGCCTCTTTCCTCCAGTCTTTTCATTTCAAGTTCAAACAAATCCCAGCCCGAGATTCTTTCCTTAGGCATAGAATTTGCCTTCAACCATTTGCAGGCCTTTACGATACTGGCACCATCCGAAATTAGAGCATCTCCGTTAATCAACGCCTCGGCAAACAGGGCATCCTTCTGAGCCGTATTAAACGAATGGGCGTTAATCGTGTTTATCAGCCGTTTGCCGTCCGGTAAGGCAGCCAAGGCCTCTCTGCTCTCAACGATAGAGAGCGTCCTAAGTTTCAACATCAAACTATTAGATTTATGATTATCTTTGTATATGAATCTGCGGCATTTCGATATAGACCGGATTTATGACCTCTATTCAGCTATGGACAGACATCAGCGCAAGAGGGTTATCGAACGGTTGAGGACAAAAGGTATTGACCTTTTGGATATCCAGTGCTATGTCTATAAAGAAGCGCCCGGCATAAAACATCTCTTTTTCCGATTCAAGGACAAAAGCGAAGCGATACCCTACTTCATGCTGAGCGAAGAGCAGCTGTCAACGATACAAGAAGTTATTAATTCGATAAGTCGGTAAGGATTTCGCACAATCTGTTTTCAAACCGGTCAAGGGTATATTCCGACAGATATTTCTCATACCCCCTCTCCCCCATTTCCCGACAAACATCCGGGTGCGACAGCAAGAATTCCACCTTTTCCGCCAATGCGGGAGCATCATTTTTTTCGATGATATAGCCGGTCAGCCCCTCATCGATTATATCCGGTATACCCCCTTCGTTTGTCGAGATACAGGCCAGGCGATGCTGCATAGCCTCCAATAAGACCAAGGGAAAACATTCATTTCGATAGAAAGTAGGGAAAACGAACACGTCGGCATTACGCCAAAACGGTTCTTTCTCACTCCCGAATTTGGGGCCATGCGCAAACACCACATCCTGCAAATTACGTCTGTATATCTCCGACACAAACGACGCCTCTGCCATATCGCTCCATCCTCCCACAAAATGGCACTCGAAGTCAAGGGCCTTCCGCCTGAGTATTTCAGCGGACTCCACAACTGTCCACACTCCTTTTTCCTCAATCATATTGCTGAGAAAGAGGAGATTGAATCTATGTTCCATACGAAATTATAGGGTAGGTATTCCGTTCGGACAGATAAATACATCTTCCCGTTTCACATACTTGCGTACATCCTCATAAAGATGTTCCGACAGCAATATCACTTTCAAACCTTTGAAGAAACGACGGTAAAGCAGGTTATCCATTCCTCTGTCTTGTCGGGTCGCAACTCCCTTGTTATGATAATGTACTACCACCCGGCAACCCATTTCTTTCAGCAGTTGCACCACGACAAAGTCCTTATAGAATGCACCCCCGCATGCATTGGGAGTCACATACACAAGCTGGGGTTTCAACCGCTTCACCTCACGCCGGATACAGCGCAACAATCGGACAAACTTTTTGACCTTCTGTATGCCGACTCTTCCGATATCCGCCAAATTACTGGCCGTGGCCAGGTTTATGTAGTGGCAATCAAACCGCTCATTTATTAGACAACTATCGTGGATATATTTCCCCACCGTGGCCGCCCCATGCACAGGAGGCGGCATATGCAGAATAAAGAGAATCGTCGGCCGCATATCTTATAAATCCCAACCTTTTATCGTTTTTTTAGATTTTGCGGGATTACCCACAATAATTGAGTTTGGTTCAAATTTTGTTCCGGATACCAAACTACATGCCCCTATTACACAATTGTCAGGCACAATCGTCCCTTTCAAAATCGTTGTCCTACAGCCAATCCATACTTTATCTCCGATGAATATCTCCTTGGGAGCGTTTATAATCTCATCATTTGCATTGTAAATTATATGAGTATCTGAATCCATCACAAGACAATTCCACGAAAACTGTATATCTCTACCAAATACTATACGCTTATAACAATTTATTTGGGATGATGCGGAAATAGCAAAATTATCTCCTAAAACTAATTCTGCTCCTTCCGCCACATATATTTTTGTTCCGTTTCCTATATGTGCTCTTCCTTTAAATATTAGACATCCTTTAGGAGATAAGTTTATAATTGTCCTCGCACTCGGTTCACATACAGGAACCTTATGAAAACCTATACGAATCATTGCGAATGATACCTCAGCTGACTCTGAAATACTTAATTTACCCCCCCCCCATTTTTAACATCACTTTACAATTAACCCATATAGGCAACTTTATAGCTTGTCTCCACGGAAGATATCTGAAGTTTACCCAAACACACTTCGGGATTGCTAATAATACCTCAATAATATTCATCACCCCAATAAGTTATTTCGTATATACCCTAATCTGCCAAACTCTCTTCCAAGGGGAAAGACTTCACTTCACAATTCTCTTCACAACATCCAACCAAAAGCCAATGTCCATCAACTGGCATGAGGATTTATCTTTTTCAAAATCTTACAGGGATTGCCTATCACTACCGAATTAGAGGGAATCTCTCCTTTTACCACAGCCCCCGCACCGATAATCACATTATCCCCTATACGACTTCCTGGCAAGATAATGGCTCCTGCCCCAATAAAGCAGTTATCCCCGATATCCAAAGAAAAAAAGTATTGGGGGGGCGGGGGGGGGGGGGGGGGGGGGGGGG
Source organism: Porphyromonadaceae bacterium (assembly GCA_021199145.1). GTDB lineage: Bacteria > Bacteroidota > Bacteroidia > Bacteroidales > UBA11471 > Caccoplasma. Next base: position 14,167 of record JAJQIP010000114.1, read on the forward strand.
GGGGGGGGGGGGGGGGGGGG
>JAJQIP010000114.1:14196-14824 GCA_021199145.1 Porphyromonadaceae bacterium
CACTTTCTGGCAATTAAATTGCTCCTGCCCCAAAAAATCATTTATCACCGATATCCAAATAAAAAAATTTTTTAACCCCCCCCCCATGATTTTTATAAACTTTCGAAGAATAATCATGAGCTAGAAGTATAGCTTTTATACTGATTACAATATTCGCACCTAACGTAACCTTCCCCACATTATCAATATAGGCATCAGGATGTATATACAAAGCCCGCCCTTTAAACGTTACACCTTGCAACTGATAAGCGGTTTGCAACACTCGCATAAACCATCCATGTCTAAGAGGTCTCATGACAAAAGACATTAACTTCAATATATAAAATATGACTCTCTTCATTATCTTCATATTTCTTCCTCCATCTTTTTTATTATAAAATCTCTTAACACATATATCAAATAAAACTGTTTGATTAAACAGTATATACAATATCTCCTGTTTGTGTAATTAACATTTCAATGGACTCAACCAACTACAATCTGAACCATTATAACAGCCATGTAATCCCATCATCCTATGACATTAAGATGGAGAGGAGCTTCCATAACTACTCCATGCACAGGAAACAACATATACAGGAGCCATCGGTTGACAATATTTACTCATTACATAAAGACTATGTAGATA
>JAJQIP010000218.1 GCA_021199145.1 Porphyromonadaceae bacterium
GGAAAGATTTCTGTTCGTTGAGTTTCACCGACGAAACGGAACCGGTGATATCCCGGCGCTCCTGTTTGCCGTAGCCCACCACGGTCACCTCCTTCATGGCGTTATCGGCCGGTACGAGCCGTATGGCCTCGATGGTCTTGGGGTTGTTCATCTTGACCGCTGTAGTACGGTAGCCGATGAAGGAGAAGGTGATATTGGCTCCCTCCTCTATGTTGGTGAGGACAAAGCTGCCGTCCGAAGCCGAGAGGGTGGCTCCCTTCCCGTTGACGGAGATGGTTACCCCAGGTAAGGGGGCATCGTTCTCATCGAGTACGATACCCGACAGTTTCGTATAATTTTGCGCCGAGAGGGTTCCCATGCAGCAGAGGCAGCAGAGCAGCGCACAGAGCGTTTTCAGTCTTTTCATGCGTTAAGTCGGTGTTAGAACGAAAAAGTAGCCTGCAGGATGTAGGCTACTTTTTCGTATGAAAGAGAATTGATTAATCCAAAGCGAAGGCCCAAACGGTGAAGGAGGGGTTCATGTCGTCAACGCTGAGCGAGTACGGGGTGTAGGTACCTACGAATTCTGTCAAGCCGGCGAATACCCAAGCGATGTTGTTGTCGTCCACTACGACAGAGGGATCGTAAGAACCAACGTAGTCGGCATTAACTTCGATGGCTTCCCAATTGATACCGTCGGTGGTCTTGTAGACGTTGTTGTTGATTTCGTTGCCGCCAGTCTCTTCATTGGCAACGAGTCCACCGAAGAGGTAGGCGGTATCACCGGCCTTGTTGGTCACTACTGTGGCTCCGCTGATGGCTCCTACAGCGGTTTCATCAGCTACGCTTTCAAAGGTCGTCATACCATCGGAAGAGGCGTATACAGTGGATAACATACCATTAGATATGAAACTGTTATATCCGCCCATGATAAATACTTGGTCGTTGAGGACAAAGTAGGAGGAACCGGCTTTCTGATAACTCGATACAGCGTTTACCATGTCATAAGAATCCTCATTTTTCTCAAACAGAGCTAACACAGAATTCTGGAAAGTGCCATATAGTAAGCAAGCACCGCTTTGGAAATAGAGGTTGCCATCGTAAACGAAGGGGTGAACACCTACCCAGGGGAACATACTACCCATCAGATAGACATCGAAGTAGCTGCCAGCAGCTATTTTGGTCATATCGTACTCGACAGCTTCGTTGTTCCAAGTACTACCATCGCTCGTTGTCCAGGTACGGAGGTAGTCCAAAGTGCAAGAAGTCTGACCGAAGGAAACTTTAGTTTCGGGTGCGTTACCCTCTTCGTCATATCCCAACACGCGGATACCGCTGATGATGTAGAGTTGGTCGTTGTAGACTACAGGACGGGCACCGAATCCACCGATGATTTCCGGCGTGGAAACTTCCGTCCAGCTGATACCGTTGGTCGAGGTGAATACCTTGTAGGAGGCAATCGTGTCGGTCAGTCCGGAGGTGAAGGCATAGAATTTACCGTTGAAGTAAGCGACGGAGTAGTCGTATACGTCACTGGGAATACCGCTGTTCCGGATATCGGAGGTCATCTGTTCGCCCGTAGCCAAATCGCCTTCATCCTCAGAAATCACTACCGTGAGGGTGTATTCTTTGGTCTTGCTGCCGTTGGTGGCGGTCAACACGATGGGATCGTTCAGATCAAAGGTCTCCCCTTCGATAGCTTCCCCGTTCACCGTCACTGTGGTGTTTGTGGTAGTCGTTACGGAGAGGGTACAAGCCTCCAATTCAGAAGTTTGGGTTGTCATAGGCACAGTGCAGGTGATGTCGGTCTGGCTAATTACCCCAGCATAAGAACCTCCTCCAGAGGTCACTACAGTCAAGGCTGTAATACCATAGTTGTTGTTGTCGTTGTCATCGTCGCTACACGATGTAAAGCTGAAAGCGGCGAAGAGAGTCGCAAACAGCAAAGCAGAAAGTTTTTTCATACGTAAAAATGTTTAAATAAGTGGAATTTATATTTTAGCTCTATTTACATCGCTATGGCTCCCATGGAGATGGAGGCCCTGGGAGCGGGTTGTTCCGGTGCCACACCATCGAGAGCTTTCTGGATGGTCTCCGGAATGGCCTCTCCCCGCAGGTTCTTGGCATAGAGGTTCCCCTCCGCATCAACCAGGATGATGAAAGGAATCCCCCCGAACTGATAGTCTGTCATGAGTTGTTTCCCTCCGTCGGTGGCATGGATTTGCAACCAGGGCATCTCCTCCTCTTCGGCCGCTTTCAGCCACGCCTCTTCGCTGGCGTCAATCGACACACTGAGGAATTCCACCCCTTTGTCCTTGAACTCTTCGTAGTATTTTTTAAGGTTGACAATCTCTTTCCGGCAGGGGCCGCACCAAGAGGCCCAGAAGTCCACCAGCACGATTTTGCCTTTGAGGTCGGCCAGCCCGAGATTCTCCCCGTTGATTTGCGGATAGGAGAAGAGGGGGGCGGGTTTGCCGTTGTTGAGTCGTTCCCGTTGGGCTTTGGCCGTGGCTACACTCTCCTTGTAGTTCTGGATGGGGACATAGCCGGGGTGAGCCGCTTCCAATTGGTTCAAAGTAGCTTCAATCAACTCTTTGTCTTCGTCCGGATTCAAGGAGGCGAGCGGAGCCAACACACTGGTCAGGGTGCTGTTGTGCTCCACCAAGAAGCGGGTGCGGGCCTTGTAGTCGCTGCTGTTGTATTCCATCAGGGCCGTGTTGATGCCTGAACGGGCGCTGTCGGCCAGGTGGGCGTTATAGAGGGCCCTCGAGTTGGCAATCATCGTCTGGTAATTGCGGTAGGCGTTGAAATTGAATTGGTTCATCACCTCGTTTTTGGGGCCTCCTTGGATATAGACATAGGGTGGATTCTTGATTTTCACCCGTGCCGTATCGTAGCCTCGGAAATTGATGGTGAGGTCTTCGTCTTCACCCCATACCCGTACCGATTGCCACCGGCCGCAGTCGACCGTATAGACACCCGGGGTCTCGATGGGGAGGGTGAGGGTATATTCGTTGTTTTCGTCGATGTCGGCTTCGGCGAAGACATGGCGGTTGGTTCCCTCTTGTTGGTAAACCGTCATTTTGAATTCGGGAGCAGGTACATCGTAGTCCCAATAACCGTCGTAGGTGAATTGCACTTTTCCTTGAATGGTAATCTGGGTGGGAGCGGCCGGTTGCTCTTCGGCTACGGCCGGAGTCTCTTGGGTCTCTTTGGCGGTGTTTTTGACTTTGGCGGAGGCGTTGAATCCTACGAACAGCAGAGTCAATAGGGCTAACATACGAAATTTCATAGCGGTTGAGATGGGTTTGTAAAGGTTAATGTTTATTTGTTTCTTTGTGAGAAAGAGAGGGTTAAGGCTCTTTCTTTGATACTTTTTACAGTTTATGGGTGCAAAGATATAATTATTTTCTAAATATGTTTTCATAACTTCCTTTTTTTTCTCGCTTATTCTTATGGAATGGAAATTTTTTAGTTCTTTCTTCTTTCTTTGTATCAAATCAGCGGCTTTTTAACATTTTTTGGTTTCCTTTTGTTTGTAAAGGGTGTGGATATCTGCTTTCGCAAATATTATTTGATTACTTTCTACACAAATAATTTCCGAGTAAGGGAAGCCCCTGCCTTTGGCAGGGAGAGAGGAATAGGATTAAATTTTCAGGTTTGAGATGCAGGGTATGCCCTGCATCTCAAACCTTTCTGGATGAAGCGATAAACATCTTCGATTAGCAATTACGCAGTATATAAAACCCCACTTCGTGGGAGAGAGGAATTGAATTAATTCTTTAGGGCAGCAAGGCTTGGCGAAGCCAAGCCTTGCTGCCCTTTCGGGGGAGGTGCGATTACCACCTTCGCACACGTTATCCGATAGACAACGGCACGAACCGATTACGTTTACCACTTTCGTTTGCATTATTCGATTCCCGATTACGCTAATATTATTCGATTAAAAAGAACCCTTGCCATTCGGCAAAGAGAAAGGTTTTCAATTAATTTATTTAAGTTTGAGATGCAGAGCTACGCCCTGCATCTCAAACCTTTCTGGATGAATCGACCACCACCTTCGCTTACATTATTCGATTACAATTTTTACGAATAGGATTTGATTATCGCTTTCGCAAACATTATTAATTAATAACAACATTAATAGGTTCGATAAACACGCTTTGTAGGCGTTATATAAAAATTTTTATTGCAATTAGTTAGAGTGGGCCTGGGGGAAGACATCGACTGGAAAAACAGTGTAGGGCGACGATGCCGCCTTGCAAATATCGTAGCCATTGTCCCCGAAAGGGATGTGGTGCAGAGGTGTACCTCTGCACCACATCCCTGAATAAGTAATTGGATACCTTTCTCCTGCGAAGCAGGGTTTTGTGGCTGCATAGCAGCCGCCTTACCACATCGATAGATGTGTGTAAGGAAGATGTCACTCCGTGGGAGAGCGGAATTGAATAAATTTTTCGGTATGATATTATTACTACCTTTGCTAACAGTATTTGATTACTT
>JAJQIP010000024.1 GCA_021199145.1 Porphyromonadaceae bacterium
TTCTAATCCTATCGGAGAGGTTGTTTAAAAGCGATATTTACCAATAAAAAAATAAAAGATGAAACGGATTATTCTTTTTGTGGGTCTGTTGATCCTATGTGGCGGGGCGGTAAAGGCGCAGAAGTTCGCCCTTATCGATATGGAGTATATTCTCAAGAACATTCCCTCCTATGAGATGGCCAATGAGCAGTTGAAACAGATTTCCCTTCGTTGGGAAAAGGAGATTAGCGACCAGGCCGAGCGGGTCGAAGAGATGTACAAGGAGTATCAGGCCGATGCCGTTTTCCTGACTTCCACCCAGAAGCAGCAGAAGGAGGAGGAGATTCTTGCGGAGGATAAGGCGACCCAGGAGTTGCGCCGGAAATACTTCGGTCCGGAGGGAGAACTGTACAAGAAGCGTGAGAGTCTGATAAAACCGATTCAAGACGATATCTATGAGGCGGTAAAATCCATCTCCGACGGGAAAGGCTACCAGATGGTTATCGACCGCTCTTCCTCGTCGAACATTATTTTCGCTTCTCCTCGGATTGATATCAGTAACGAAGTGTTGGCGAAATTGGGTTATTCCAAATAAATTGTCTACATTTGTCGCACGAAATACCTAAAAAAACTAAAAAATCAGCGTATGATTAAGAAATTTTTTATTCTTGTCTTTTTGGCGTTGCCCATGGGCCTTTTCGCTCAGACCTATAAGTTCGGTATCGTCAATACGGTGGAGGTCTTCAATTTGATGCCTGAAAAAGCGACCGCCGAGCAACAACTCGAAGCTCTCTCCAAGCAGTATGAGAACGAGTTTGCGAAGATGCAGGAAGAGTTTACGACCAAATATAAGGAGTTTGTGAATAGTCAGGATTCCATGCCGGAGAATATCAAACAACGCCGCATGCAGGAGATTCAGGAGATACAGCAACGTATCCAGAATTTCCGGGAAGTGGCTACCAACGACCTGGAAGACCAACAGAGCAAACTGTTAGCTCCCCTGCAGGAGAAAATCTCTACGGCCGTACAAGCTGTCGGTTCGGAGAATGGTTTCACCTTCATCTTTGATATGAGCATTCCTGCCGTCCTCTATGCCGGTGGGGAGGCTATTGACGCCACTCCGTTAGTCAAAGCCAAGCTGGGACTGTAATTTCCCAAAGTCACACGGTCGAACCCGTAAATTTTTGTGGGGCATGAAAGCGATGCCGACCTTTGCAGCCGACCACCGTCCTGGGCCTATCGGTATTTTCGATTCGGGGTACGGTGGTCTGACTATACTGGAGAAAATCCGGGAACTGCTTCCTCAATACGATTATCTCTATTTGGGGGATAATGCCCGTACCCCGTACGGATCCCGTTCGTTCGAAGTGGTTTACGAATTTACGCGGGAGGCGGTGTTGCGGCTCTTCTCGATGGGGTGCCGCTTGGTGATATTGGCCTGTAACACTGCTTCGGCCAAGGCGTTGCGGTCTATCCAACAACTCGATTTGCCCTGTGTGGCCCCCGACCGTCGGGTCTTGGGGGTCATCCGTCCCACGGCTGAGGCTGTAGGGTCTCTTACCCGTACGAGAGAGGTAGGGATATTGGCTACGACGGGAACCATCCAGTCGTGTTCCTATACCTTGGAAATCCAGAAGCTCTATCCCGATATAGCGGTCTTCGGCGAGCCCTGCCCGTTGTGGGTGCCGCTGGTGGAGAACCGAGAGTGCGATTCCCCCGGAGCAGACTATTTTGTGGAGAAGTATGTGAGCCGGCTGATGCGGCAGGCTCCTGACATCGATACCGTGATTTTAGGATGTACCCACTATCCGTTGCTGTTGGATAAAATTCGCCGCTACTTGCCGAAGGAGGTTACTATTGTAGCCCAGGGCGAACTCGTGGCAGCCAGCCTCAAAGATTACCTCTCCCGTCATCCGGAAATGGAGAGCCGCTGCGAGCGGGGTGGGGAGTGTACCTTCTATACTACCGAATCGCCGGAGAAATTCTCCACTATGGCCACCCTCTTCCTGCAGCAAGAGGTCTCTGTCTCCCGTCTTATCCTTGAATAGCCTCTTTGTCATGGCCCAGGTACGTATCAATAAATATATTAGCGACACCGGTTTCTGTTCCCGTCGGGAAGCTGACAAACTCGTCGAGGCCTCTCGGGTGACGGTGAACGGTGCTGTGGCTCAGCCGGGTACGAAGGTATCGCCAGGCGATACGGTGCGTATCGATGGGGAGCAGGTGCATCCCAATGCCGCCTCGTTTGTCGAACGGGAGAAACCGCAACGGCACCCCTCCCGTCCTAGAGGCAAGGCTCCGGTAGAAGAGGAGGCGTCGCTGCCTCCTTCGCATCGGGGCGTACGGGGCGGTCTGCGTCATCGGATAGAGACCGATGAGCGGGCTGAGAGACGCCGGGAGCGTTATGTCCACCGGAAGAATGCGGAGAAAAACAGTCCGAAATCTTCCCGTCACTGATTCATTCCCCTACTTGAGAAGAATATGTCAGAATCGCTCGAACTTGAAGAGAAAATCGTAAAGATGCTACGGACGGTCTATGACCCCGAAATACCGGTTAACGTCTACGATCTCGGACTCATCTACAAAGTGGAGGTGGAGGAGGGACGGGTCGTCCTTGATATGACCCTGACGGCCCACAACTGTCCAGCAGCTGATTTTATTGTGGAGGATGTCCTGCAGAAAATCGAGAGCATCGAAGGAGTCACTTCCGCTCAGGTCAACCTTGTCTTTGAACCGGAGTGGAGCAAGGAGCGGATGAGCGAAGAGGCCAAGCTTGAACTGGGTTTCCTCTGAGAAACCGATTTTGTCTTTTCCTATGGGCAAAACCATCTATTTCCTGTCAGACCTGCACTTGGGTGCGGAGACGGTTCCGCCGGCCGACCGGTTGGAGCGGGAGCGGCGTGTGGTGCGCTGGCTCGACCGTATCAAGCCCGATGCTGCCGCCCTCTATCTCTTAGGGGATATTCTCGACTATTGGTACGAGTACCGCTATGTAGTGCCCCGAGGTTTCGCCCGTTTCTTCGGGAAGATTGCCGAGTTCACCGATGCGGGGATTGAGGTGCATTGGTTTATCGGCAATCACGATATCTGGATTTTCGATTATCTCCCCTCGGAGTTGGGCATTATCGTCCACCGGTCGCCCTGCCTTCTATCCTTGGGACGCTATACGGCCTATTTGGCCCACGGTGACGGATTGGGGCGTACTCCCTTCTCTTTCCGTTTTATCCGGAGGATTTTTCGCAGTCGCTTCTGTCAGGCGTTGTATGCCGCCATACATCCCCGTTGGACGGTTCCTTTCGCTCATTGTTGGTCGGTGCACAGCCGCACTTCGGGGGTTGATTTGCCTTATCAAGGAGAGGAGGGGGAGTTTTTGGTGCGGTATGCACAGGAGTATGGTAGGGTACATCCTGTTCCGCACATTGACTTTTTCATTTTCGGTCACAGGCATATTATGCTGGATCTTATGTTGGCAAAGGATTGCCGAGTGGTTATTCTTGGGGATTGGATTCATCATTTTTCTTTTGCCCGTTTTGATGGGGAAAGGCTGGTCCTTGAACAGGATTTGGAATCCGAGGAGAATTGATTTTTTTCTTTTTTATTGGGGTCATTTTCGACTACCATTTTCGCAAATAAGGTTCGACTAAAGTACCTTTGCGCTAACAGATTTCGATAATCATCCTCGTTGACAGTTTCCGATAAATGACGTCACAAACAGGTTTTAATTAGGAGAAAACCCCTGCCGGAGGCAGGGAGAGAGGAACAAGATATATTTATTTAGGGTTGCAATGTGTGGCTGCGCCACGCATTGCAACCCTTTTGGAGTGATACGATTATCACCTTCACAAACAAGGTTCGATTAAAGTACCTCTGCGCTAACGGATTTCGATAATCATCCTCGTTGACAGTTTACGATAAATAACGCCGCAAACAGGTTTTGATTAGGGGATAAACCCCTGCCGGAGGCAGGGAGAAAGGTCCCCAATTAATTTTTTAGGGTTGTGATGCAGAGCTTGCTCTGCATCACAACCCTTTTTGGATGATTCGATAAACAGCGATGCTAACAGTGTTCGATAGAAATGGCTTTACACAAACAATATTGATTAAATCGATATTTGCACAAGAATATTATTTGATTAAAAGCATTTACGTTAACAAGTTACGATAACTGCTTTTGCAAACATTTTTCGACAATCCCTAAAGAAACTATCCAATTCCTTTCTCCTGCGAAGCAGGGTTTTCTTTTTTTATGTGTGGCTACGCATTGCAACCCTTTCGGGTCAGTTTTGATACCACCTACACAAACAGGGTTCGAACAATACTTTCCAAATATAAAAGCCTCTCTTCGGGAGAGAGGAATATTTTCCTCAAAATATTCTTCTATACATTTTTTGAACAGAAGTTATTAGAGGACGGT
>JAJQIP010000217.1 GCA_021199145.1 Porphyromonadaceae bacterium
ATATTGTTTTTCGGCGGATAAAAAAATCCGATGATTTATTTGGATTTCCCAAATAATAAAGGTACATTTAGTGCGTAAAATAATTCCCTGAAAAGAGTCTAACATTAAAATCTAATAGCCATGACAAAGACCATCACCTTTAATGAACTTCGCCGTATCAAAGATAGCCTACCCGATGGCTCCATCCTCAAGATTGCCGATGAACTGAACGTAACCCCTCAAACCGTACGTAACTATTTCGGCGGCAACAACTATGAGTTTGGGTCAAATTGCGGCCTCCATATCGAACCGGGGCCCGATGGCGGTATCGTTGTCCTTGACGATACGGTGATTTACGACATGGCCATGAAAATTCTGGAAGCGCAGAATGCATAATCAAAAGAGGGAGGAAAGATTTTTCCTCCCTTCTTTTTACAGGAAAGCTCTTATAGAGGCGTTGCCCAATGGCCGAATTTCGGAAATTTCACCCTTATGCCTGAAGAGAAATTGATAACGGTAGCGTGTCCGCTTCTTCGGCAGTGGAATTTGATGTTTGCTGAATGGGATGTGTCCGTGAAAAAGACGAAAATTTGATGGCTTTCTTGTATCTTTTTAATCCCGAGAATGATTTGGCTTTGGCGCAGGGGTGTGAAAATTACACTCCGCCGCCTTTGGTACAGGCTATTGTTCATGACCTTTCACCGCTACCGCTGTGGTATGCTTCAACGGGGGGCGTGACTTGCTTGTCGTCGGCCGATTATGCCGATTCCCTCCTTCCTCTCTTGGCAGCGGTAGGTGCGGAGGGGCGTGTCTGTCCGACAGACGCATTGCCTACAGAGGTGTCGGCCTGTCGGCCATGGGGATGGAGTCCCGATGTCGTTCATCGCTTCAAGCGGTGGGGCGTTGCTCCGGAGCTTCTCCCTTCAGCGGATTTGTTGGAGCGACAACGGGCGTGGGCACACCGTGTCCGTACTCGGGAGGTTCTCTCTTTCTTGAAAGAGGAGGGAATCGATGTCCCCGATGAAATGCCGATAGCGTTCCAAGAAGAGAGTGCCGTGCGCTCTTGGGTGGAGGCTCAGCCTCGGGCGATGCTCAAAGCTCCGTGGTCGGGCAGTGGCAGGGGAATATGCCGGACCTTTGGATATTATGATTTGTATCTTTCCCGTTGGGTGCAGGGAATTCTCCGTCAGCAAGGGACGGTCATAGGCGAACCCTATTTCGAGAAGGTGGCCGATATGGCGATGGAGTTTTTCTCTGACGGGAGTCGGGTCACTTTTGCCGGCTACTCGTGGTTTACCACCGATGAGCGGTGTCAGTACCAAGGCAATGCCTTGTTGTCGGACCGTGCGATAGAACAACGTTTTGCAGCCTATTGTCCTCTGGATACTCTGCATCGGGTACGCAGTTCCCTCGAGCGGTTCTTTACCTGCTCTGTCGCACCCCTGTATAGCGGTTATTTTGGAGTGGATATGCTGATTTATCGTCGGGCAGATGGCTTTGCCCTCCATCCCTGCATAGAGATTAATTTGCGTATGAATATGGGTATGGTGGCCCGTATTTTTTACGACCGATATGTATCATCCGAGAGTGAAGGAATCTACCGAGTGGATTATTTTCCGCAGACGGACTCCCTGTCGGCCGACCATAGTGCCCGACAAGCGGCGAATCCTCTGTGTATCTCTGGCGGGAAAATAGTGAGCGGCTATATGTCCCTGACCCCCATTCTGCCAACTACCCGTTACCGAGCTTATGTGGAGGTTCATCCGAAGTGAGTTACGGCCGTTTTAGGGGGTGTGCAGGGTCAGCACGACAATTTCAGGCCATGCTCCCCAACGGAAGGGAAGGTTGCTGCCCGTACCGGTGCAGACGTGCAAAGCCCGTTCCCCTTCAAGGTAAAGTCCGCCCCATTCGGGATAGGTGAAAGAGGAGGGGGAGAAGCCGCATACCTTAACCTGCATGGCGTGGGTATGTCCCGATAGGGTGAGTTGGATATTTGTCTCCGGCAATACCCTTCGTCGCCAATGGGTCGGGTCGTGGCTCAGCAATATCTTATAGAGAGATTCCGGTAGTCCGGCTGTCGCCTTGGGCAGGTCACCCAAAGCGGGGAAGGGGGGATTCCCGTCGTTTTCCACCCCTACAACGGCGATACTGTCTGTTCCCCGATAGAGTATACGGTGTTCGTTCAGCAACAAATCCCATCCCATTTGCCGTTCCCTATTTTTCAGTTTTTCCAATGCCTCCTGTCGTTTTTCGGGCGTATTGTGAGGTTGATAGGTGCAGTAATCGTGGTTGCCAAGAACGGAAAAGACTCCGTCTTTGGCCTTCAGACGGGAGAGTTGATTCATGAAGGGAAGTAACTCTTCGGATGATAAATTGACCAGGTCGCCTGTAAAGAGTATGGCATCGGGGTTCAGTCCGTTTACCCTTTGGACAATCTCATCTACTTTTTGGGGAGCGTAGCTGTATGTCCCGACATGCAGGTCAGAGAGTTGGACCAACCGGTATCCGTCGAACGAGGCGGGCAGTTCGTCCGAGACAATCTGCACTTCCCGTACTGAAATCCGCTTCCATCCGGCCGAGGAGCCGTATAGACCCATTCCTAAGGCCACTGTGCCGATAATAAACCCTATGATATTGCCTATGACAACCGTACGGGACCATAGCAGGGAGAAGATTTTCCCGAGCAGAGAAAAGAGAAAGAAAAAGAGTTTCGGAAGGGTAATACAGACTATCAAGGCAATAAAGAGCCGCCATGCCGCCCCTTGTTGTTGGAGGCCATTGATGGCCACGATACCCAAGGAGACGATTGTCAATGCCAGGGGGATTTCGTGGAGAACTTTCGCTCTCTTGCTCTTTTTCCATAGGAGGAAAAAGAGGATATATACATCGGGTATGATGAGGAGGAGAAAGAGAACAAACTTGATATGAGGCATGTCGTCCTGTTTTTTGTTTTATTTTGAGCTTCTCCGGATTCAGAATTTTTTCAGCTCCTGATAGAGCCGTTGTATGGGCAAACCCATGACATTGAAATAGGAGCCTTGTATGCCCGTGACCCCGACATATCCTATCCACTCCTGTATGCCGTATGCACCGGCTTTGTCGAGTGGTGCATATTTGTCGACGTAGTAGTCGATTTCCTCGTCGGTGAGTCGGGCAAACGACACTTCGGACGATGCAGTGAAGGAGATTTCCTTCTCCTTTGTACAGAGAGTCACTCCCGTGATGACCGTGTGGCTCTTGCCCGAAAGGGCCCGTAGCATGGCACAGGCATCGGCTTTGTCCGCAGGTTTGCCATAGACCCGTCCGTCGAGCCATACAATGGTGTCGGCGGTGATGAGCAGCGTGTTTTCGGCCAATTGCGCTTTATAGGCTTCGGCTTTCTTCTTTGAGATGTAGAGGGGAATCTCTTCCCCTTGTAATGTGTCGGGATAGCTTTCGTCTATATCGGGCAGTACGCAGACTCGGTAGGGGATATCCAATCCGCTCAGCAGTTCCCTCCGGCGGGGAGAGTTGCTGGCCAGTATAATGTCGTATTTTTTCAGAAAATCCATATTTCCTTGATTTACCATCCGAAGGCCTCTTCTCCGAACCATTTTCCTTGGGCCTTCATCACCTGTTCAATCACATCTCGGCCACAACCGTATCCTCCTTTGCGGGGAGAGACATAGAGGGAGACCGATTTTATCTCGGGAGCGGCATCGGCCGGGCAGCAAGGCAGTCCGACAAGGCGCATGACCTCATAGTCGGGGATATCATCGCCCATGTAGAGAATCTCTTCCCGCTTTAATCCCGTTACCTGTTGCCACTCATCGAACGCTTGTGTCTTGATGCTTGCGCTCATATAGATATGTTGTACGCCCAAAGCCTCATACCGTTTGTAAACCGACTCGGTGCGTCCTCCAGTAATGATGGCAATCTGGAGACCTTTGCGAACGGCCAGTTGTATGGCATAGCCGTCTTTGATATTGACCGTACGACACGGTTCGCCTTGGGGATGCAGGGGAATGGTCTCGGCGGACAATACGCCGTCGACATCGAATGCGAGTCCCTTTATTCGGGTAAGGTCGTAATGAATTTTACTCATGATGATGTTGTTGTCGGGTTGTCGCGAAAAGATGGATATGTCGGCTCAATAACCGGTAAATCTCCTTTTCGTCAGGGTCGTCCAAGAGGGCTATCTGTTTTTGCATGACGTTGTCGTCGAACCGTACGGCCGGACCGGTTTGCGCATCGATGGGGGCAAGGGCCTTTATTTTGGCCGCCGTTTCGCCTATGAGGGGGAGCAGGAGGTTGAAGGGAAGGTCCGCCTTTTTCATCACTTCGGCCGCTATGGCATACAGGTGGTTAGGGAAGTTGCAGGCAAAGACCGCTGCCAGGTGCAGGTACCGGCGTTGTTCCGATGTCGCTTCCATCACTTGTCGGGAGATGCTTTGTGCCAAAAGCCGGATGTCGGTTGTCACCTCCGGAGAGGAGCCTTCAATGAAGAGGGGAATATCGTCGAACGAGAGTGTTCTCTCTTTGCTGAGGGTCTGCAAGGGATAGCACACACCGTATTGCCGGAACCGCTTGTGCAGGAGTTCCATGGGCATACTGCCGGCCGTGTGCAGATAGAGGGCGGTGTCGCCCGCCGGGACTTCGTCGATAAGGGGTTCCAGAGCTTTGTCGCTTACGGCGAAGAGGTAGGTGTCGGCATCTCGGCATAACTCCTCCGTACGGGTGGTCGCAGCGCAACCCAATCGGGAGGCAAGGGCTTGTGCGGAGGCTTCCGTGCGGCTATAGACCTGCCTGATATCGTGTCCCGCCTGTTGCCAGGCCACGGCCAACCGAGTGGCCAGATTGCCGGCCCCGATAAAAACGATATGCCGCTTTTCCGCTGTCGTCACCATTGTCCGATATGCACCTTTTCCCACTTGGCTCTTTGGAGATCGAAAGGCGGTTTTGTCTCGGCCTTATGACCTAAGGCGATAACGGCCAAGACCTGCATAGGCAACGGGATATTCAACAGCTCTCGGATGAAGTCTTCGGCCGATTCCCCGTTTTCTCCGTAGCGGTCACGTATCTGCACCCAACAGCTGCCCAGTCCCAACTCTTCGGCTTGCAGTTGTATGAGGGTGGCGGCGATAGAGGCATCTTCAATCCATACATCGCTCTTGGCAGGGTCGCCTAGAACTACGACAGCGAGTTTGGCCCCGGCAATCAGTTTGGCTCCGTTATCCTTACAGACAGAGAGCTTTTCCAACTTCTCTTTCTCTTCGACCAGGACAAATTCCCAGGATAGCGACCGCTTCGAGGAGGGGGCCATCAGGGCTGTTTCCATGATGGTTTTCACCTCTTCGGGAGAGATCTCTTCTTCGGTAAATTTACGTGTGCTCCTACGCAACCTTACCAATTCGTGGAAGTTTTCCATAATTTTCGGTTTATTGTCAAGGAATCCCCAAGTCGGGAGATTCTTTGCAAAAATAAGAATAAATGGCCGAATTAAAAATAGCGAATCTGTAGTCAGACGGGGAGAAATTTGTCCTTGGGAATATACTGAAAAGGCCGAAATGTCGTTTATAGAGAGTATGGTTATCCCTATTCGGAACGGTGGTATGACTTTACGGCGATGGGGAGTGCTCATCGCTCTCTTCCTGTGCCTTTCGGCACAGGCGCAACGGCGTGTCGAGATTTCGGGAAAGGTCATTGATTCAGAGGGCGAACCGATGGACCTTGTCACCGTTTCCGTCCCTTCGGCTTCAACGGGAACCTTTACCAATGACAAAGGGGAGTACAAGTTGCATATCCCTGCCGCTGATACTGTGGAGGTGATTTTTTCCTATTTGGGATATCGGAAGGAGACCCGGAAGTTGGTTGACCCGGCGGAGAAGGTAACCCTTTCGGTGCGCATGTATAACAAGGACCGTACCTTGAGCGAGGTAGAGATACAGGAGTATCGTCGGCAGATGTCGATGTTGCAGAAGATTGACACGAAAGACTGGAAACTGATGCCCGATGCCTCGGGGGGATCCATTGAGGCTTTGTTGGCGACCATGCCCGGGGTGAATTCCAATAATGAATTGAGTTCACAATATTCGGTCAGAGGAGGAAACTTTGATGAGAATATCGTGTATGTCAACGGAATAGAGGTCTACCGTCCCCAATTGATACGTTCGGGACAACAGGAGGGATTGAGCTTTATCAATCCCGATATGGTCGGTTCGGTGGCTTTCTCTTCAGGCGGTTATCCGGCGGAGTATGGCGACAAGATGTCGTCGGTGCTCGATATCACCTATAGGCAACCCGAATCGTTCGAGGGGTCTGTGTCAGGTAGTTTTCTCGGAGTAAGCGCATCGGTGGGGCAAAAGACCAAACGTTTCACCCAGTTGCACGGGTTCCGTTTCAAGACCAACTCCACCTTGCTCAGCACTCTCGATACCGAAGGAGAGTACAAGCCCCGTTTCTTCGATTACCAGACCTATCTCACCTATAAAGTAAATTCCCGTTGGGACTTGGCTTTCTTAGGAAACATTTCGAGTAACAATTACCAATTCACCCCGCAGTCACGGACCACTCGTTATGGCGGATTCTCTTCCGCAGCGCAGTTCACAGTCTATTTTGACGGGAAGGAGGCGGATCTCTTCCAGACCTATTTCGGAGCGTTGACAGCCACCTATCGGCCGACGGCCTTTACCTCCTTGACCTTGTTGGCATCGGCTTACGCTACCCGGGAGAAGATAACCTATGACATTTCTGGAGAGTATTGGCTCGACGAACTCGATTTGGCGGCCGGGGTCGATACGCAGGAGAGTGCTGGTACATTGGGCTATGGGTCGTACCAGGAGTATGCCCGGAACAGTTTAGGGGCTGATGTGTATGCCTTCGCCTTGAAGGGGGAGACTCGTTTCGGCCGCCATACTTTGCGGTATGGGACCAACTATCAGCGGGAACGCATACATGACCGTGTGCGGGAGTGGGAGGCCCGGGATTCTTCGGGATACACGTTGCCGCACACTGGAGAGGGTATATCGTTGATCTCAAGCATCCATTCGACTCAGGATATCGAAAGTAACCGCTTTTCGGCCTATGTGCAGGAGACCTACAGTCTGGAACATACATCGGGTATCTATAATTTTACCGGTGGGGTGCGGTTGTCGTACTGGGACTATAACCGAGAATGTATTGTCTCTCCTCGGGTATCGGTGGGATTTAATCCGGCCTTCAATTCTCGGTTGACCTTCCGTTTTGCGACGGGACTTTATTATCAGGCACCATTTTACAAAGAGTTCCGGGATACCATCCAAAACAGTCAAGGAAACTGGGAGGTGGTTCTCAACAATAATATCAAGTCGCAGCGCTCCATACACTTCATATTGGGAAGTGACTATACTTTCCGGGTGTTGGACCGGCCGTTCAAATTTACGGGGGAACTCTATTACAAGAAACTCGACCACCTTATCTCCTATGAGGTCGACAATATGCGGATATGGTACAGCGGAGAGAACAATTCCCGAGGTTACATTACTGGACTTGATTTGAAACTCTTCGGAGAGTTTGTCCCGGGGGTCGATTCGTGGCTCACTTTCTCGCTGATGTCGGCCAAGGAGAAAACCGCTTCGGGCTATGTCCCTTTGCCCACCGAACAGCGGTACAGTATCGGACTGTTTTTCCAGGATTATATTCCCCGTTTCCCCAAATACCGGTTTTCCCTCAAGGCCATCTGGTCTGACGGTCTTCCTATGGCGGCTCCTAAAAAGGGACGTGCCGACGGCTATTTCCGCACTCCGCCTTACCGACGTGTCGATATCGGACTCTCCCGACGGTTGGCCGGAGGAGAGGACCGCATTATGCAGAAACCCTTTTTCCGAGGATTCAAAAGCATTTGGATAGGATTGGACGTATTTAACCTGCTCGATTTTTCCAACGTCAATTCCTACTATTGGGTAACCGACATATACAACAATCAAAACGCCGTACCTAACTATCTTACCGGACGGCAATTCAATCTGCGTCTCTCCTTTGACTTTTGACCGTCGTCTCTCCCTTTATGGCGACAAACGCTCCCTGGGTGCGTATCCGGTGGCAGGGGATATGCAGTGCCCGGCACTCCTCTTGCAGATTCTTTTGTTGGTAGTAGGATAAATTGTGTGCGAGGATAACCTCCTGTACAGAGAAGCATCTTCGAATGTCTTCTATTTTCCCTTTGAATCCCGGTACGACGATGGCATAGTCGATAGGCATGCGGTTGTGTGAAGAACGCCGTTTCCATCGTCCGTCTCCGAACACGACGATGTGTAGGCCTTGAAAGGCGATGTAGGGCAATTTGATTTGGAGGTTGCCTTGCGTTGTCCGGTCAGAGATAAAGGTGTAGGAACCGATGCCGTTTTTCATCCAGAACCGTTGGGCCGCCCGCTCTGTCGAACGGTTGGAGAGTGTGTCGAGCGGAAGCAGCCAGTTGCGTCCGTTATCGACAAAATTGAGGGTCGTCGCCCGGCTCTCCTGATACATGGCACAGAGGTTGCGGATAGGTCTTGGGCTGCCGATGGTATCGGCCAGCAGAGAGACAAAAGCAAAGGCCGTCAGGATAACGATACCCCTTGTATAGCGGTAGAGGAACGAGATTATGAAACCGAAGAGAAGGACGTACCAGGCAAAGAGAAATTCCGGTTCAAGCCAGATGTCCCGAATGGAGGCCCAGTGGTAGGACTCTATGGTTCGGGAAATGAGGTCGAGTCCGTTGGCCATACCGTCAATGCAGAGGGTAAAAAAGGGCAGGTTTATCCCCATCCCTGTCAGGATGAGCCAGAGAAATCCACCTCCGAGCAAAACCGGCAGCAAGGGGACGATGATGAGGTTACTCAGCAGTCCCCACAACGGCAGGATATGGAAATAGTAGACCACCAAGGGCAGTGTGCCCAATTGAGCGGTTGCCGAGACCGTGAGCAGGGAGAGTATTTTTCTGACGATACGGTTGCCGTGCGGCAGCGAATCATAGATAGGCTTGAAAAAGAAGAGGATGGAGAAAACCGATAAAAAACTGAGTTGGAACCCCACTTGGAAAAGATAGTGCGGATTGTAGAACAACATGCCGAAAGCCGCCATGAAGAGTCCGTTCATGGGACTGGCCTTACGTCCCACGAGAATGGCCGCCAGAACAGCCGATGCCATGATGCAGGCCCGTATAGCCGAGGGGGAAAGGCCCGTAAGCAGGACATATCCCCACAGCAGAACAATAATCAAAGCCGCCTGCAAACGCCGGAGACCTAACCAGAGTAGCGGAGCCAGCAAAAAGGCCAATACCGCCCAGATAATTCCCAAATGGAGACCGCTGACAGCCAGGATATGCGACAGTCCTGCCGCAGAAAAAGCCGCCCGTTGTTCCGGGTCAATTTCTCCGGTATATCCCAATAGAAGAGCTTTCAGGATACTTTGAGAAGCGGGGGAGAAATTCCCTCGGTCGATGATTTTCAGGCAACGGTCCCGTCCTCTGTTGGCCAGGTTTTTCAGGGAAGAGGTTTTTATCCGGCCTGCCCGTAACCAGTTGTCTTGGGCCAGGTATTGGGTGTAGATATATCCCCGATGACGCATCAAGGAGGCATAGTCGAATGCTTCGGGATTTTTCTGGTTGGTAATGCGGGAGAAATGGGGTTGGAAGAGAATCAAGTCACCGGCTTGTAAATGCTCTCCCTCCTTGGGTTCCATGCGGAGTGAAATGGGGATGCGGGTCGCCGCTTTCTTTCTGGGTGGTGCGGCCAAGGCGATAATTGTCGCTTTAGCTCCTACACTCTGTCCCGTATCGAGGGGAGTCTCTTCCAGGCGGGCCAAGGCATATTGGTAGGAGAAGGTCTTGACTACGGGTATCTCTTCTAACTGGCTTATCTTCATGGACGCACAGCCGGCCGCCATACATAAGGCGCAAGTGGCTGCCGCGAAGAGATACCTGCTGCGGAAAACCCATTCGATATGATGTTGGGAGTAAAAATGGAGAATGAGAAAGATGAGGCCTAAGACAAACGATGCCCTCAGGAAAATGGCTGGATGCACCTCTTGCAAGGCAATTCCGATGGCAAAGGGAACAGTAATGCGCAGGAAAGGGGCATCGTCGAACAGATATCGTTTCATGGTCTAAAAGGCTTTAGCGAGACTCCTTCTCTTGTTCCCTTCCCCTTTCTTGGGACCTCCGTGTCCCGTCCTGAAAAGGACTTTTTTACAGAGCCTTCATCAAGGCAATCGTCTCTTCGGGATTTTCCGAAGTAAATACGCTGTGCCCGCATACCAGGATATCGGCACCTGCTTTGACGGCAAGAGGAGCTGTCTCCAGATTGATACCTCCGTCTATTTCGATAAGGGTGGAAAGGTTTTTGCGGAGAATCATCTCTTTGAGCTGGGCTATTTTTTCAAGGGATTGAGGAATGAATTTTTGGCCTCCGAATCCGGGGTTTACCGACATGATAAGAACCATATCCACTTCGGGGAGAATATCTTCAAGGAGAGAGACCGGCATGTGGGGATTGAGGGTAACTCCCGCTTTCATACCCGCCGCCTTTATCTCTTGCAGCGTGCGGTGCAGGTGCGGGCAGGTTTCATAGTGTACATTCATCATGTACGTGCCAATCGCTTGCAGACGGGAAATGAATTTTTCCGGCCGGGTTATCATCAGATGGAAGTCAAGGGGCTTTTTCGTCATGGCGGCAACTGCCTCGATGACGGGAAAGCCGAAAGAGATATTGGGAACGTATACTCCGTCCATAATATCGAGATGTACCCAATCGGCTTTACTGCGGTTTATCATTTCGATATCCAGCCGTAAATGGGCAAAGTTGGCCGAAAGTAGCGAAGGTGCGACAAGTAGGCTCATGAAAAAAGGGTCTTTGTTACAACAAACAAAGATAGGCGATAGACTTGAATTGGCGAAAAGATTCCGCCGAAAATTAATTCAAGGCGTAATAGGTCGGTGAGTACGGTTGTACAGGTTTCCCCGTATAGGTACGGGCTATTTGCCGCAGCAACATCAATGTGGCGGCGCTTGGTCCGGTGTGTAATGGTTTGGAAGGGGAAGAAGTAGAGGAAGTAGTTGTTCTCTTCATAGGCGATGTTTTTAAGAATTCATCTATAAAACGTACGCCTATGTGTGTTTAGTATATTCTTCTCCTTTTTTATTTATTTCTTCAAAAAGAGAGTTGTATCTGGTGGTCATCGGCCATTTTCCGGATGTTCAACAAGGCGTAGCGCATACGTCCCAAAGCCGTGTTGATGCTCACTTGCGTGGCATCGGCAATCTCCTTGAAGCTCATGTTCTTGTAGTAGCGCATGACGAGCACTTCCCGTTGGTTGTCGGGTAAGGCAGCCACCAGCCGACGTATATCGGCATGGATTTGACGGGTTATGAGGGAATCTTCGATGGTCCCTTCACTCAACTCCTTGCGGTTGAAAATATCTTTCTCTTCATTTTCGTCGTTCGACACCAGATTTTCATTTCGCTCTTGACGGTAATGGTCAATGATAAGGTTATGGGCGATGCGCATAACCCACGATGAAAATTTGCCGGTCTCGACATAACGGCCCTGTTTTACCGTCATGATGACCTTCACGAAGGTCTCTTGAAAGATATCTTCGGTCAAATCGTAATCTTTGACTGTATACTGTATATAGGAGTAAATCCGGTTTTTGTACCGTGTAAGCAAGATATCAAATGCCTTGTTGTTACCCTCTGAATACAATCCTACCAACTCTTCGTCGGATAGTTTTGATAAAAGACTCATTACTATTAAAAATTGGTTTCAGAGTAGTTTTTTTCGATAGGCATTTGGTATTTAAAGTGATACAATAAGCGTTTATTGATGCAAATGTAGAAAGTCGTTTTTGAAAAAACAAGCATTTTCCCTGTTTTTTTGCTTGTTGACGGTATTTTTGCTCTTTTCTGGTGGAGAAATCGCCTCTATTCCCTCTTGCCTTACAGACGAAAAAGGAGGACTTATCCCGGAGATTATTGGAGAATAATTTCTACCTTTGTTCTTGTGAAACAGAGAAAAATATAGCTATATGAAACCTACACTTTTTGTTTTGGCAGCCGGAATGGGCAGCCGTTACGGGGGATTGAAGCAGCTTGACGGTCTGGGTCCGAACGGGGAAACCATCATGGACTATTCGATTTATGATGCCATTCGGGGCGGATTCGGCAAAGTCGTCTTTGTCATACGCCATCTGTTTGAGGCGGATTTCCGGGAAAAAATATTGAAAAAATATAGTCATGTGATTCCGGTCGAAGTTGTTTTCCAGGAGTTGGACTATTTGCCGGTCGGTTTTACCGTACCCGAGGGGAGGGTGAAGCCGTGGGGCACCAATCATGCCGTGTTGATGGGGAAGGATGTGATTCGGGAGCCTTTTGCCGTAATCAATGCGGATGACTTTTACGGTCGGGACAGTTTTGCCGTGATTGCCTCTTATCTGCAAAATCTGGGGGGTAAGCATGACGATTACTGCATGGTGGGTTATCGGGTGGGGAACACCCTTTCGGAGAGCGGTTCCGTATCTCGGGGTATCTGCACCACCAATGCCGAAGGATTTCTCACCAGTGTCGTGGAACGTACCCAGATTGAACGGCGTGACGGGCAGGTGATGTATAAAGATGGCGATGACTGGGTTCCGGTTGCGGAAGATACGCCAGTGTCGATGAACATGTGGGGATTCACGCCCGATTATTTCCTGCATTCCGAGGCGTTTTTCATTAACTTCCTCCGTGAAAACAGGATAAATCTGAAGGCGGAGTATTTTATTCCGTTGATGGTCAATCATCTTATTACTCAGGGCACCTCTACGGTGAAGGTGCTTCACACGACAGCGAAGTGGTTCGGCGTGACCTATGCCGAGGACCGTCCCGCCTTTATCGCCCGGATACGTGCGCTTATCGATGCCGGTGAATATCCTGAAAAACTGTTCTGAACAATGTGTTCCTTTCTTGTGCGACCTTCACGAAAAAGAGAATTCGAAAAAGATAACAACAATTAAAAAATAAAACCGATGAAAAAACTTGCCGTCCTTTTCCTGGGTATGGTTCTCCTTGTAGGGTGCAGCGATGCCGCAACCCAGAAGCCCGAAAAAGAAGATGTGTTGAACGCCCTCCGTTTGGCGAATGACCACTTTATGACGAAATGGAGTGACCCCGGGGAGTCTATTCCTTATCCCGCCCGCAAACGCAGTTATGAATCCAATTTGTGGACCCGAGCCTATTATTATGAGGGACT
Source organism: Porphyromonadaceae bacterium (assembly GCA_021199145.1). Taxonomy (GTDB): domain Bacteria; phylum Bacteroidota; class Bacteroidia; order Bacteroidales; family UBA11471; genus Caccoplasma. Next base: position 13,200 of record JAJQIP010000217.1, read on the forward strand.
TATCGACTTGTGGGAGATAGACCCGCAGCAACGTTACCTTGATTATATGTTGGACTGGGGTAACAAGCACGAATGGAAGCTCCGCAGTACGAAAAACGGTTGGGAAACCCGCAATGCCGATAACCAGTGCGCCGGACAGGTTTACCTTTATCTGTATCAGATTGACCCTGAAAAACCGGAATGTTATATCGCAAATATCAAGGCCTCGATTGATTCGATGATGGTCACCGACAAGATTGACGATTGGCATTGGATTGACGCCGTGCAGATGGCGATGCCTATTTTCGCCCAATTGGGGAATATCACAGGCGACACGGCCTATTATGACCGGGCGTATGCTATGTATGAATATACCAAGACCCAACATGGTGCGAACGGTCTGTACAATCCCGAGGACCAGTTGTGGTGGCGTGACGGTGATTTCGATCCCCCTTATACGGAGCCTAATGGAGAGGATTGTTATTGGGCCCGTGGCAACGGGTGGATTGTCGTAGCCATGTCACGTATGCTTGAGATGCTTCCTGCCGACGAACCGCACCGTGCGGAATACGAGACGATGCTGGTCGACATGTGTCAGGCTCTGAAGAAAGTGCAGCGTGAAGACGGTCTATGGAACGTAAGTCTGCACGACCCGGACAATTTCGGTGGCAAGGAACTCACAGGTACCGCCATGTTCACTTATGGTATGGCCTATGGCGTGAACCATGGTCTGCTGCCGGCCGAGGAGTATACGCCGGTGATTTACAAAGCCTGGAATGCGATGGTGAAGGATTGTCTCCATCCCGACGGATTTTTGGGCTATGTACAAGGGTCAGGCAAGGAGCCGAAAGAGGCGCAGCCGGTCACCTATGACCGTGAACCCGACTTCGACGATTTCGGCCTTGGCGCTTTCCTCATGGCCGGTTGTGAGGTCTACAAGATGTTATAACTATTTTATTTTCCAACTGTTTTCTTGATTTTCAAACGATGAAGAAAATTTATCCTCTTGTCCTTACTTTCTTTATAGGGAGTCTGGGCCTTTTCTCGTGCAGTTCCAATCCGGAATTTCCTGTCGAGGAGCGGATAGGGGGAATTCCCTCTTCTTCCGATGAAGATGATGCGCCGGACTTTGATACGACCATTCAACCATACGATGGAGAGATGGCCGATGATGCCGCCTTGGATGTGGTGGGAACGGATGAAGACCTCTATTGGGA
>JAJQIP010000010.1 GCA_021199145.1 Porphyromonadaceae bacterium
GACATAAAAGTGTATGCATCGATTATTATTAATATAAAATTAAAGTATATTTAAAATTAAATTTATATATTTGTATATTGAATTAAAAAAATTTTATTTAATCTTCGATTCCAATGAAAAGGCTACTTTTCCTAACCAGTCTACTCTTTTGGTCACAATTCAATCTTTGGGCCTACGATTTTGAAGTAGACAGCATCTATTACAATATCTCAGGTTCAGAAGTCAGCGTAACCTACGAAACCACCTCTTACAATTCCTACTCAGGGAGTATCACTATTCCCGAAACGGTTACCTATAAGAGAAAAACATACTCTGTCACCTCCATCGGCAGTTCTGCGTTTTCCGGTTGCACGGGATTGACCTCGATAACCATCCCCGAAAGCGTAACCGAAATAGGTAATTTGGCATTTCGGAATTGCACGGGACTGACCTCCATAATCATTGAAGGTGTCACCTCCATCGGTAGCTATGCTTTTGAAGGTTGCTACGGTTTGACAGGAATTACTATTCCCGAAAGCGTAACTTCTATCAGTAACGGTGTGTTTTACGGTTGCACAGGACTGACCCAAATAACCATTCCCGAAAGCGTAATCTCCATCGGCAGTTTTGTGTTTTCCGGTTGCACGGGATTGACCCAAATAACCATCCCTGAAAGCGTCACATCCATCGGTCAAGATGCGTTTTCCAGTTGCACGGGACTGACCCAAATAACCATTCCCGAAAGCATAACCTCCATTGGCATCGATGTGTTTTGGAGTTGCACAGGACTGATCTCGATAACCATCCCTGAAAGCGTCACATCTATCGGCAGTTATGCCTTTTCTGGTTGCACAGGATTGACCCAGATAACCATCCCCGAAAGCGTAATTCTCATCGGCTATGGTGTGTTTAAGGGTTGCACGGGATTGACCTCGATAACCATACCAGAAAGCGTAACCTCCATCAGTAGTTATACGTTTCAGGATTGTTCGGGATTGACCCAAATAACCATTCCCGAAAGCGTCACATCCATCGGTAATTCGGCATTTCGGAATTGCACGGGATTGACCTCGATAACCATACCCGAAAATGTAATCTCCATCGGTAGCGTTGCGTTTCGGAATTGCACGGGACTGACCCAGATAACCATACCCGAAAGCGTAACCTCCATTGGTAGTTATGCGTTTCAGGATTGTACGGGACTGACCTCGATAACCATACCCGAAAGCATCACTGAAATCGACTATCTTACGTTTTACGGTTGCACGGGACTGACCCAAATAACCATCCCTGAAAGCGTCACCTCTATCGGCAGTTCTGCGTTTCAGAAATGCACGGGACTAATCTTGATAACCATACCCGAAAGCGTTACATCCATCGGCAGTTATGCGTTTTCCAGTTGCACGGGACTGACCTCGATAACCATCCCTGAAAGCGTAACCGAAATTGGTGACTATGCGTTTTCCTATTGCAGTAACTTAACAGAAATCATCTCCAAGAATCCGACTCCTCCGACTATATACAACAAGACGTTTTATGGTGTGGATAAAACCGAATGCATCCTCAACGTTCCGGCGGGATATGAGGAAACTTATGCCCTGGCCGACTATTGGAGTGAGTTCTTTGATACTTCGGATGGCATTGGAGAAATTTTTACAGATACCACTAACAAAGAAGCGATTATCGGCTTTGAAACTGGAGCTATTATCATTCAAGGAGAGAATTTGCCGGTGGCAATCTATGACCTGACAGGACGATTGATTCGTCAAGAGGTGGTTCAACAGGAGAAACGGATTGAACTTCCTGACGGTTGCTATATCGTCAAGGCCGGCAACACCACACAAAAAATTCTATTAAGATAATAGTTACATCCAGAAAATGCTTTAATCGTGGGGCTGTGTTTTGTTTTGACACAGCCCTACTAATTAACCGAACTCCAAGCGAGGCAAAGTTGTTATCCTGTCGATAAGCTATTTATAAAAAGAAAGGCGGCACAGGGAACCTGCACCGCCGACTATGTAACCTTATTGAAAACCTATTTCATCACTTCTCGATGGGGAAGCTGTAGATAATCTTCCCCTGCCCGTTAATCATATAGAGCGTCATCCGACTGTCCTCCAAGGAGATAAGCGAAAATCCGGCATCGGAGCTGCAGAATAGGGTCCCCTCGATGGGATTCACAGGACGGGCCAGCGAGGCCGACGAGTTGATCACATAGTTCGTCACACTCCCTACGGGGCGGATATGCTGGAAGTTGTGGATATGCCCCCCGATATAGAGATCGACCCCATACTTGTCGAGCAACGGCTTCAGGCGGGCCTGCATATCTTCCCGCTCATAGGCGGGTTTGTCGGTATCGGCCACTACGGGATGGTGCCCCAACACGATTTTCCACTTGGCGTCACTGTTCTTCAAGGTCTCCTCTATCCAGGCAATCTGCTCCTTCCAGTCCTGTACAGCCACATCGGGATAAGTCTCACTCTTCTCGTGATACTTGTCGATAAGCGGAGTCGTGTCGATAAAGACAAGGAGAGCCTTCTCTTTCTCCCCGGCCTTCTGCTCTACGGTATAATACCGTCCCTTCGGACACCACCGGCTGCTCACGGCGGCATAGTCGAGCACCGCCTGGGTATTGCCTCGGTATTCGTGGTTCCCCAGTATAGTGTACCAGGGAATCAGCAGTTCAGGGTTCGAATAAATCAGTTCGTAGTTGGTCATCCACAATGGGTCGTTCACCGAAGCCACCCCCATGTAGTGGTGAATATCGCCCAAGGCGGCGACAAACTCCACCTCCATATTCTCGGCCAACTCCCCCATAAGGGCGGCGATGGGTTTCTGCTCATAATATCCGTTACGGCCAAGGTCGTTCGCCACGATAAACGAATGGGATTTCTTCGCCACGGCGGGCACCTCTACGTTCGGGGTCTGGGCCATGGTGCCAAAGGTGGTACACAAGGTTACCCCTAAAAGGCAAAACAGTTTTGTAAACTTCATAACTTACAGTATTTAAAGGTGTAAAAAGGGTTTATTCATTTCCGAAAGCCCCGAAGTAGGCCGAAGGGGCCGGTGAGGAGAAGGTGGTCTGGCTGTAAATGCCCTCCAACCCCGCAAAGGTCAAGCCGTTGGCAAAGTGACGGGAGAAGGTGACATTCCCTCCCGTAAGGGCAGGTGAAGCGGCGGCCAAGTGGAAATCCCAAGTCTCGTCCCAATCTTGGGGAGCACCCTCCACATTATCTCCCACATTGATGTTCATATTGCTTTGGCGGGTAAAATTGACGAAAAGCGGGTCTTTGTCCCCGGCCGTCTCACTCATAATGTCATCGGCCCCGTTGAGGATTCCCTCACTTTCGTCAGCTTGCATCTGCTCAACTCCTGTGGCGGTCGAAGCGAAGTAGTAGTTCGGTGTAATCACGCAGTTGGGGTCCTCCTCGTCGCTCACGTCGTGTTTCAATCCCCAACGGCAGTCATAGACGAGGTTGTTGTACAGCTCCACAAGGATACCTGCTTCGAGCCATATCGAACCACCCTTCTTCTTGGGCCTCCGCCAACCGCAATTCACCAGCGTGTTGTTGTAGCAATAGAGGTGCGACTGTATGTCGGTAAAACCGCCGTTCGAGAGTTTGAGCCCGTTGGTATTGGCATCGTACACGACGTTGTAGGCGATATCGGCCAGGCAGTCCGACTTGTAGTTGATGGCATCGCCACCGTCCTCACCGTTGCAGATAAAGGTGTTGTGCGCCACAATCGATTCACCTCCGGTAATGTAAATCTGGTCCTCAGCGTTGTTCCGGAAGGTGCAGTATTCTATCAGCATCTTTCCGCTGCGGTTGCAGAAGTGCACGGCCGGAACGCCCTCGCCTGTCTCTGTCTTGAAAAGCTTGTTCTGGAACGAGAGGGAATTTTCGGTCGTCAAGGCTCCGCCATATTCGATATTCGTATGGAGAAGGACCAGTTCCGGTGCATCATATCCGCAGATGATACCGCCCCAGTTGCGGGAAAAACGGTCACCTTGCATCGAAGCGTCCACAGTGAAGGTAATGGGGTTCTCTTCCGTACCCAGACAGTAGAGGCTTCCCAACACCACGATTTCGGGTTTTACCTCCGCATTGGAAGCGATAATGGTGGCACCCTCCTGCACAATCAGCGTCTGGTCGCTCTCCACGAGAAAGTGGTCTGTCAGGATTACCGTCGTATCTTTCGGCCAGATAATGGCATTGCCGGGATAGACGGTTTCAGAGGTGTTGCTCACGGCCGATTCGTTGTTGTCCGAACAAGCGGCCAAGAGGGCGATAGCGGCCAACGAGATGGCCAGGAATTTCATATCTTTCATCATTTTGGAATTATAAAATGGGTTTTACGCAGTATACATTATTATATT
>JAJQIP010000172.1:0-6154 GCA_021199145.1 Porphyromonadaceae bacterium
TTCGATTGGCGGTCAAACAGTTCGCCTTAGATAACGGCTATCCTTTTTTTGACCTGAGAAACCAGTCGGGACTTATGCGCAGCCTGATTGTGCGGATTGCCTCGACGGGGGAGATTATGCTTATCGTGGTCTTTTTCGAGGAGGATGTCGAACGGATAAAGGCTTTGATGGGGTATCTTGCGGACACGTTCCCCGAGATTACTTCGCTCCTCTATATTGTCAATGGCAAAGCGAACGATACGATTACGGACAGGGTCGTGCATGTTTTTCGGGGACGGGACTATATTCTTGAAGAGATGGAGGGACTGCGGTTCAAGATAGGGCCGAAGTCGTTTTACCAGACCAACTCGGAACAGGCGTATGAGTTGTACAAAGTGGTGGCCTCCTTCGCCGCTCTGACGGGGGATGAATTGGTGTATGACCTCTATACGGGAACGGGTACAATCGCCAATTTCGTGGCCCGTCACGTGCGTCGGGTCATCGGCATCGAGTATGTGCCGGAGGCTATTGAAGACGCCAAGGCCAACGCTGCCTTCAACGGGTTGGAGAATACCCTCTTCTATGCCGGGGATATGAAGGATATCCTGACGCCGGCCTTTATTGAAGAACAGGGACACCCCGATGTGATTATCACCGATCCGCCCCGTGCTGGGATGCATGGCGATGTCATCAAGTCCCTGCTTTTTGCCGCTCCTCCCCGGATTGTCTATGTGAGTTGCAATCCGGCCACGCAAGCGCGTGACCTTGCCTTGCTCGCTGCCGATTATCGGGTTACCCGGGTGCAGCCGGTCGATATGTTCCCTCATACACAACATGTAGAGAATGTTGTCTTGTTGGAGCGGAAACGGCCCCTTGCCTCTTTGGGGAAGAAGGAGGAACCGATGTCTGAGATGTGAAGCCTAAAAATATTATAAAAAATGAAGCGATGGAAGAATTAATCAGGAAAAAGCTCAATGACAGTGCCGTGGCCCGTTGGTCAGCGATGCTTATTGTATCGTTTACCATGATGTGCGCCTATTTTATCACCGATGTGATGTCCCCCCTCGAAGTGATGCTTACCACTCCGGTGGCCGATGGCGGTCTGGGATGGACAAGTTCGGAATACGGCTTCTTTTCCGGGGCGTACGGGTATATCAATGTTTTCTTGCTGATGCTCTTTTTCGGGGGCATCATCCTCGATAAATGCGGTATCCGGTTTACCGGAGTCGTCAGTTCGTCGTTGATGCTGGGCGGGGCATTGATTAAATGGTACGCCCTCTCCACCGATTTCGGTGATGCCCTGTTTTTAGGCTACCACATGCAGGTGGTTGTGGCCGCTCTGGGTTTTGCCATTTTCGGAGTAGGGGCTGAGATTACAGGAATTACCGTTTCCAAGGTTATCATCAAATGGTTTACCGGACACGAGGTAGCCTTGGCCATGGGGTTGCAGGTGGCGATGGCCCGTATAGGAACGGCCGTGGCGTTGGCCTGCAGTCTGCCTATAGCGAAGGCGTTGCACGGAGTCTCTTATCCGGTACTGATAGGGGTTCTGTGCCTTTGCATCGGGCTGGTGGCCTATCTGGTCTATTGTGTGATGGACCGGAAGCTCGATAGTTCCATCGAGATGGCCGAAGGAGGCAAGGAAGAGGGATTCCGGATAAAAGATTTGAAGGTCATCTTCACCAACAAGGGTTTCTGGTTGATTGCCCTGCTTTGCCTGATGTTCTATGCGGGGGTGTTCCCGTTCCTGAAATTCGCTACCAAGCTGATGATTGCCAAATACCAGGTAGCTCCCGAGACAGCCGGACTTATTCCCGCCATGTTGCCTTTCGGGACGATTTTCCTCACCCCGGTTTTCGGTACGCTCTATGACCGTATCGGGAAAGGGGCGACCCTTATGCTCATCGGTTCGACGATGCTTACGGCCGTGCATCTCCTGTTTGCGGCTCCCGTCCTTCCTGTCGGATGGTTCGCCATTGTACTGATGGTAGTCCTGGGTATTTCGTTCTCGCTTGTCCCCTCGGCTTTATGGCCGAGTGTTCCGAAAATCATTCCTATGAAGCAATTGGGGTCGGCCTATGCCACTATCTTTTATATCCAGAACATCGGTCTCTCTATGGTTCCCGTGCTTATCGGCTGGGTCATCGGCTCTTATTCGACCCATACCGACAGTGCCGGCGCGGTGATGTATGACTATACCGTTCCGATGCTTATCTTCGCCATTTTCGGGCTGGTGGCCATTTTCCTGTCGTTCTTGTTGAAGCGGGAGGATGCCCGTTCGCATTACGGCCTGGAGGAGGCGAACATGAAAAAATAGCGTTGTACCGCTTGATTTTCAGCTGAGCTATTTTTGAATAAAGAGCTTTTCCGACCCTCTCCGGTAGGTGATGGGGAGGAGGCTCTGGTAGGGCTTGGGAAGGGGTTTCCTGAGCAGGGCTTTGTAGATGTGGAGGCATGCCCAGGCATCGATAGCGGCGTAGTTGCGTTGGCTGACCGTCAATCTCGGCACTTCCCAGTTGGAGAGTTGTTTCGTCTTTGAAATTCTTTTCCCGAAAAGCAGCGCATATATTTTCTGGAGGCTCTTCTCCTCGATGCCGAAAGCAGCGACATATTGCTGCAAATCGATATAGTTGTGCGGTTCTACGGGCCATTTCCTACGAAGCCCTATAAAGTCGTTTTTCAGAGAGAGTCCGATTTTCAAAATATGAGGCGATTCAAGAATCTGTTTTACGGCATCGATGTCGTGCATGCGGCAGACACGAAACAGGTAACAGGTGTTCCACGTGGCTATTTGTACCAGAGCTACGTGGTGGGTAACCCCCTTCTTGAAAGAGGGGCGGGTCTCGGTATCAATGCCAACCGCTTTCTCTTTCAACAGTTCGGGGAGAATGGCATCAGCTTTCTTCTCGGAATTTATGCTGATAATCTTGCCCGGAAACTGGACAATCTCCATCTCCGCCAAATTCTCGCTGTTGACTTGTTCGTCCATATTCTCCATCCTTATAACCAGCGGTCGGCATCCTCTTCATCTTCGAGCCACTCCGATTGCCGCCGTTGATAAAAATCATCGTCCCTTGTGTCGTGGTGATGGTGGTGACCGCATTCGCATTCGTATTCATCCTCGTTCAAGTTGGATGAGAAATAGATGCGATGCAGTGCCCCTAAAGCGTTTAGCAGTTTGGCCCCCCAATAATCGGCGAACTCTTCCCGGCATTCGGTCAGGGCGGCCCGCATGGTCTCTTCGTTTTCGGTGCGGTAAGCGGAGATGCAATCCTTAACGGCCTGGTAGATATCGGCCATATCTTCAGCGATACTGGCTCCCAAGGGGAGGTCGCTGTATTTCATTTCGTCGCTTTGCACCGTCAGGTAGGCATCGTTTTCGCCCATCAGACGGCTGACCTTTTCACGCATATATTCATAGTCCTCCTCGGTGACAAAATGTTCCGCCTCATCGAGGTAGTCATCCCCTTCGTCGTCGATAGGAAGCAACGCTCCTTTGAGGTAGAGAAAGGGAAGCAGTTTGACCGCTGTCGAAGCGAACTCTTCTTGGGTATACTCCTGCGCACGTTCGAGGAAAGCACAAAATTCGACTCCTACGGTAACGAATTCGATATTGTTTTTCGCATAAACGTATTTGTCCATCACTATATGGATTTAGTCTCTTGTTTGGTTTCTGAAGTTTCTTGTAAGGGATTTTGGCGGCTTACCGACGCATAAGCAGTCTCAAATTGTCTGGCCAGTGCATCCCAGGTAAAATTCCGGAGAATGTCTTCGTGGGCCGTTTCCCCAATTTCCCTATTCCCTTTGTTTCGGAGGATAGTCTCTGCCCATTTGTCAGCTTCCAAGGGCAGTACAAAACCGTTTTCCCCTTGACGAATCAACATATCCGAACCTCCGTTTTCCGTGGTCAGGCAGCAGAGCCGGTAGTACATGGCTTCGAGCAGTACCATGCCGAAAATTTCGTAAAGCGTCGGCAGCAGGAAGAAATCACACTTTTCGTAAAGTTTCGACAAGAACTTCTGTTCCAATCGCTCTACCCGTATGATGTCGCCTCCCAGCCCTAGTGCATGCGCCTTTTTTTCGCATTTGTCCACGTACCCGGCATCGCCTTTCCCGACCATGATAAGCCGTATCTTCTCCCCTTTCTCTTTCAGCCGGCGGACCACCTCGTATAGGAATAGAGTGTTTTTCCGAGGTTCAAACCGGCCGATATACAGCAGGTTTATAATATCGGGCCGACGCTCTATTTCCTCAATGAAGCTGGGTGTCGTTTCATCGGTCTGCGACAAAGCTTCCAAATCGATGCCGACCCCGATGGTCTTGACATTGGACAATCCTTTGGCATTCAATGACCTTTGCGCTAAATGGCTCTTGGTAATGAAAAGGGTGTCCAACTTCTTATAACTCTTCAGACAGAAGATATCGAAGAGGTGGCAGAAAATGTTGTACCGTTTGTTGAAGGCCGGATAGTACGGACCGTGGAAAATCACCGTCTTTTGCGGATACTTTTTCGCCAATTGCCAAGAGAGTATTTGGCTGTACTCACACGGTTGCAGGACATCGTACCGCTCGACCAGATCGGATATATCGTAAAAGAGGGCATTTCGGGAAATATCCTTTCCGGTGCGGTAGTAGACCATTATTTTACCCCCTTCTTCCAAGGGAATGGTCAGTGTTTCATCCTTTTCCCCCCAAAGCAGCAAATCGCACGTATGTCCCCGACGGACCATAGCCCTTGCCAGTCCTACTTCCTGACTGTTGTAGGTGCTGTTCCGCACCTCTATGACACTGGGATAATTGTGGATGATTAAGATTCTCATGGTTTGTATTGCAGTTTTATTCCCGGGAGGTTTGCCAGGTTATACGGTGTTGGACAATATGGTCCAGTACCGCTGGAGGAAGATAGTCAGTAACCGATTCTCCGGCCGCTATGCGGCGGCGGATTTCCGTTGAAGAGATATCCATCATTGGGGCTTGGGTAAGGTGTACTGACGACGGGAGTGTCGCAGCGTCAACGGGGTAACCCGGTCGGGGATAGATGTATATCGTGTATTCTGCGAGAATCTCTTGCGGCGATTGCCATTGGTCAAAGATAGTCCAGTTGTCCGAACCGATGAGCAGGCAGAAATTTTTGTCGGGATAGCGACGGGAGAGCGTCCGGAGGGTAGTGATGGTGTAGGAGGGGAGAGGGAGGTGTTTCTCGATATCGCAGTAACGGAATGCCGGCATATCCTTGATGGCCAGCAGGGTAAGTTGTTCCCGAGTCTTATCGTCAAGCAGGTCTGTCCGCTTTTTCAACGGATTTTGCGGGGTGGCTAAGAACCATATTTCGTCCAACTTCTCTTTCTCGACCATATAGCGGGCAATGGCAATGTGGCCCAGGTGTATGGGATTGAAAGACCCGGAAAATATGCCTACCGTCTGGCCCATCTTCTTACTTCGCTGATTCCTTTAAAAACGTCCAGACAATCTGCAAAGCCTCTTTTTCAGCCGTGGCCAAATCGTCGTTGATGATGATTTTGTCGAATTTCGGAGCGAATCCCATCTCATATTCGGCTTTGGCCAACCGGCTTTCTATGACATCGGGGGCATCGGTCGCACGCCCTTGCAGGCGGCGACGCAACTCCTCCAGACTGGGCGGCTGGATGAATATGGAGAGGGCTTGTGGTCCATAGAAGCGTTTGATATTGACCCCTCCCGCCACATCGACATCGAAAACAACATTTTTTCCTTCGGAGGTGAGACGCTCCACTTCGCTCTTCAGCGTACCGTAGAACTTGTCGGCATAGACCTCTTCGAATTCCAGAAAATCACCGTTGGCGATACGGTTGCGAAATTCATCGGGAGTGAGGAAGTAATACTCCACTCCGTTCCGTTCCTGACCCCGTGGTGCTCTCGAAGTGGCCGATATGGAGAAGGCCAAGTTGAGATTTTGCGTCAGCAAATAGTTGATGATAGTCGTCTTACCCGAACCGGAGGGGGCGGAAAATATGACCAATTTCCCTGGTTGCATGGCTACATTACGTTGAGGATTTGTTCTTTAATCTGTTCAAGCTCGTCCTTCATGCGGACAACGATTTTCTGCAATTCCGCCTGGTTGGCTTTGGAGCCCATCGTATTGACTTCCCGGCCTATTTCCTGACTGATGAAGCCTAACTTTTTCCCTTGTCCGTAA
>JAJQIP010000172.1:6164-14372 GCA_021199145.1 Porphyromonadaceae bacterium
GTCCGTAACGGCCGTTCAAAGTCTCCATGAAATACTTCAGGTGGTTGTCGAGGCGATTTTTCTCTTCGTTTATGTCCAGTTTCTCGATATAGAAAATCATCTCCTGTTCCATGCGGTTCTTGTCGTAGTCGAAATTCTCGATTTTTTTGAGGGCATCGATGATGCGGGCTTTAATCTTTTCGGTCCGTTCCTTTTCGTAAGGGGCGACTTCGGTCAGCAGACGGGCGATATTGCCGATTTTCTCCGTAAAAAGTCTTTCCAGCATGAGTCCTTCTTGTGCCCGGAATTCGAGCAGATGGCCGATAGCTTCGTCCACGGCATTCTTCACCGCCAGGATTTCGTCGTCCGTCACCTCAACAGGGTCACTTTTCACGGCATCGGGCATACGTAGCAGAATCTGTAGCCAGTCAGTCGGTTCGGGAATTTGCAGGGATGCGGTCAAGGTCTTCAGTTGGTCGTAATATTTCTGGATAGCTTCGGTATTGAGTTCGGTGGTTTTGTCATCCAGCCGTTTATTCTCTACCTGTATGGAGAATTCGACCTTGCCCCGTTCCAGTTTTTGGGCGATTTCGGCCCGGATGTCCATTTCCAACTCTTTGTATATTTGCGGGATATGCGTTGAAAGGTCGAGTTGTTTGCTATTGAGGGATTTGATTTCAACGGTGATTTTTCTGTGGGGTAGTTCGACAATGGCTTTGCCGAACCCAGTCATGGAGTATATCATAACAGTAAAATGATTGTTCCCGCAAAATTAATTTTTATTCTGCGGATATACAAGTCAGCGGAAAAACAAAGCGGAAAGGCGGTATATGGAAAAAATTGGCTATTTTTGTCGGATAGAATAGATGTAATGCCGGTAATTCTCAACATAGAGACCTCGACTGAAGTGTGCTCCGTTGCCTTGACGTGCGACGGACAGGTCGTCTTCAATCGGGAAAACTATAAAGGGTTGTCACATGCCTCGTCGTTGGGTGGTTATGTGCAGGAGGCTTTGGAGGCCGCTAAGGAGTCGCATCTGACCTTGGATGCGGTAGCCGTGAGCCGGGGACCGGGTTCGTATACAGGTCTGCGCATCGGTGTTTCCGAGGCGAAAGGACTCTGTTTCGGGCTGGATGTGCCCCTTATCGCCGTTGATACGTTGGCCGTAATGGCCTGTGCCGTCATGTTCAAAAAGACGATTGACGAAGAGGCGTTGCTGTGTCCCATGATAGATGCCCGTCGTATGGAGGTTTATTCCGCTGTATATGACAGGGCTTTACAGGCGGTGAAACCTGTTTCGGCTGAGATTATTACAGAGACCTCCTATGCCGATATTCTGCAGGAGAAATCGGTTCTCTTCTTCGGCAACGGGGCGGAAAAATGTCGTCCGGTAATCACGCATGCGAATGCCCATTTTATCGATGATATCCATCCGTTGGCCGCTGATATGTTGGCCCTTTCGGAACGCTCCTTCCGTAACGCCACCTTTGAAGATGTCGCCTACTTCGAGCCTTTTTATTTGAAAGAGTTCATCGCTACAAAGCCTAAAAATAAGGTGCTTTCCCCCACGAAATAATCATACGTTTGTCTTATGGAACAAGAGAGTTTATTCGAATATAATACCCAAAAGGAAAAATTGATTCTTCCCGAATATGGTCGCAACGTGCATCGCATGATTGCCTATTGCATGACCCTTGAAGATCGGGAAGAGCGTAACCGTTGCGCCCAGGCCATTGTGAATGTCATGGGAAGTTTCTTCCCCCATCTGCGAGATGTCGAGGATTTCAAGCACAAGCTGTGGGACCATCTGGCCATCATGTCCGATTTCAAGTTGGATATTGATTATCCCTACGAAGTGATTCATAAGGAGAGCCTTGATGACAAACCGGAAAAGGTCTCCTATACTAACAGTTCCATGCGTTTCCGTCATTACGGGAAACTGTTGGAAGAGATGTTGCAGAAGTGGGAGGAGATGCCCGAAGGGGAGGAGCGGGATCAGCTTCTCGTCTATTTGGCCAATCACATGAAAAAGGCTCTCACTACGTGGAACAAAGAGGCTGTCGATGACGAAAAGATACTCAACGACATTCTCGAGTATACCCACCACAAAGTGCCCCTCACCCTCGAACAGCTCCGATTGAAAGAGGTGGTGAAGGAAAGTGCACCCCGAAGAGGTAAAAACAACGGAAAGAAGGCGGGTCGATAGCCGTTTCGCCTCGTGACCGAAAAACTATAGATATGGCATCATTTGTAATAGAAGGCGGCCATCGTATGTATGGCGAACTTATACCGCAAGGAGCCAAAAACGAGGCCTTGCAAATATTGTGTGCCACCCTGCTCACTTCAGAGACGGTGGAGGTGAACAATCTGCCTGATATCCTTGATGTCAATAATTTGATACAGTTGTTACGTGACTTGGGTGTGGAGGTCACGAAACTTGGGAAGGGGTCTTATCGCTTTACGGCAAAGAACGTTGACTTGCAATATCTCTATAGCCCACAGTTTATGAAACAAAGCGCTTCGTTGCGAGGGTCGGTAATGATTGTCGGTCCGTTGTTGGCCCGCTTCGGAAAAGCGATTGTCCCCAAACCGGGCGGAGACAAAATAGGGCGTCGTCGTCTGGACACCCACTTCCTGGGAATCCAAAAACTGGGTGCTGAATTTTCGTACAATTCTGAGAAACAGATTTATGAGATCACGGCTAAAGAGTTGGTCGGGACTTACATGTTGCTGGATGAGGCTTCGGTAACAGGTACGGCCAATATTCTGATGGCCGCTGTCTTGGCCAAAGGAAAGACGACCATTTACAATGCGGCTTGCGAGCCTTATCTGCAACAGCTCTCGAAAATGCTCAACGCCATGGGTGCTCGTATTTCGGGCATCGGTTCGAATTTGCTAGAGATTGAGGGCGTCGAGCGGTTGGGCGGTTGCCGGCACACCATCCTGCCAGACATGATTGAGGTGGGTTCTTTTATCGGTATGGCCGCCATGACAGGTTCGGATATCCGTATCAAGAATGTCTCGTCCCGGAATTTGGGTATTATTCCGGACAGTTTTCGTCGTCTCGGCATCCATATTGACCAAGAGGGAGACGACCTGCATGTCCCCCAACAAGAGAGTTATGAGATAGAGACTTTTCTTGACGGTTCTATCATGACTTTTGCCGACGCTCCGTGGCCAGGTCTTACGCCTGACCTGCTTAGTGTCTTTCTGGTGGTGGCGACTCAGGCTAAAGGAAGTGTGCTGATACACCAGAAGATGTTTGAAAGCCGTCTTTTCTTTGTCGACAAACTGATTGATATGGGGGCGCAAATTATCCTTTGTGACCCGCACCGTGCCGCTGTTATCGGTCATGGAAAGAGTTCTCCGTTGCGGGCTTCCTCCATGGTCTCTCCCGATATACGGGCGGGGATTGCCCTTCTTATCGCAGCCATGTCGGCCGAAGGTACCAGCGTCATACACAATATTGACCAGATAGATCGCGGATATGAACATATCGACCGACGTCTCAATGCCATAGGAGCCTCCATAACCCGACAGGCATAGCTATGATAACCCGGGAAGAGTTGGTCAAGATAGGGACGTTCAACAAACCTCACGGTGTACAGGGAGAACTGTCCTGTACCTTTACAAATACCGTTTTCGACCGCAGCGAATGCCCCTATATCGTATGTGAAATCGACGGTATATTCGTTCCCTTTTTTATAGAAGAGTACCGTTTCTGTACCGAAACATCGGTCTTGATGCGAGTGGAAGATATCCAGACGGAGGAAGATGCCCGTCTGTTTACCGGTCGGGATATCTATTTCCCGAAAAGCTATATTTCCGAAGAGGAGATTCCTGAATCTCCGGTTGATTATTTTTTGCAGTTTGTCGTCTACGACGAGCGCGACGATTATTTGGGACGTATTGTCGATGTTGATACAAGTACGGCCAATACCTTGTTTGTCGTCGAGCGGGAGGGAAAGGAGAAACTGCTTCTCCCCGCTACAGACGATTTGATTGTCTCTGTCGACGAGAAAAAGAAAAAAATCAAAATGAAGCTTCCCGAAGGGTTGCTTGACCTCTGATTGCGAATCGCTTTTTGTGCCGGAGATAGGGGCACAAGAGCTTCCTGTATGAAAATGATTGAAAGTAAGAGGACCTTGTCTTGATGTGATGGGAGAGACTCTCTTTACTCGATAGCTCCGCTGGCCAGGCAAAGACGGTGGTCTTCGCTGTATATCACACCGAATTGTCCGGGAGCGATGCCTTGTATGCGTCGGTCCGACACAATGCGCATTTTCCCCTCTCCGGTACGTTGCAAAGTGCCTCCAGTGAATTCGGGGGTGTGGCGGTTTTTAAACGTGATGCGGGTCGGCCGGCTCAGGTCGCCCAGTGGGTTGCCTGTAATAAAGCGGAAGCCCGTAAGGTTCAATTCCGTGCCGTATTGTGTATCGGGGTCAAAGCCGTTGGAGACATAGAGGATATTTTGCTCGATATCTTTGCGGATGACAAACCATGGGCCGCCGCTTAGTCCGAGACCTTTGCGTTGTCCTATGGTATGAAACCAGTATCCTTTGTGTCGGCCCACCCGTTTGCCGGTTTCGAGTTCGATGATGTCCCCCTCTTTTTCTCCCAGATAGTGACGGATAAATTCGTTGTAATTGATATTCCCTAAGAAGCAGATTCCTTGACTGTCCTTGCGTTTGGCACTGGGAAGTCCCGCTTTCTCGGCTATGGCCCGCACCTCTTTTTTCATGAACGGACCGAGGGGGAACATCAGTTTCGATACCTGCAAAGAGTTGAGTTGGGAGAGAAAGTCGGTCTGGTCCTTCACCGGGTCAACGGCTGTCCCTAAGTAGGTAATCCCCTCTTGTTCAACGATACTGGCATAGTGGCCTGTGGCGATTCTGTCAAAGTCTCTGCCCCAATATTGCTCAAAAAATCCGAATTTGATGTATTTGTTGCACATCACGTCGGGGTTGGGTGTGAGGCCCCGTCTTATCGATTCCAAGGTATAGCCCATGACATATTTCCAATACTCTTCATGGAGGGAGACCGTCTCACACCGACAACCATATTTGCGGGCCAGGTGGGTGACGATTTCCAAATCCTCTTCGGTGTTGCAATGCAGGGATTCGTCTTTTTCCTCCATGCCGATATGGATGTAGAAGAGGGTAGGATTGTACCCTTGTTCTTTGAGCAGATGCACGACCACCGAACTATCCACGCCTCCCGATACCAATGCGGCTATTTCCATGAGATACTTTGGAACAATAAAAAGGGGAAACTTGGCGGCTTCCCCTGAGAGTGACCCCAATAGGATTCAAACCTATAACCTTCTGATCCGTAGTCAGATGCTCTATTCAGTTGAGCTATGGGGCCAAATATCGTGGGTGCAAAGATAGAAAGTTTTTCGTCGCTCACGATACTCCTGGCCGTTTTTAATATTAAAAATATGTTAAATTTATCCGAAGGGGCTGATTTTACGGCGGATATTTTTCACTCATTTTTTGCTTTGCATTGCTTTTCAAGGGGATAAGTCTGGAATAAAATAGCCAATTTGAGCAATAAAACGGGGAAAAATCGGGGTTAAATTTTGTGGGATAAAACATTTGTTATACCTTTGCCCCGCTAATGCAATAATCCACTAATAAAAAATTTCAAATGGCAACAAAAATCAGATTACAAAGGCACGGACGCAAAGATTATCCGTTCTATCACATTGTAATCGCCGATAGCAGGGCACCACGTGATGGTAAGTTTATTGAAAGGATAGGTTCTTATAATCCGAACACTAATCCTGCTACAATAAATTTGGATTTCGAAAGAGCTTTGTATTGGCTACAAGTCGGTGCGCAACCCACCGATACCGCACGGAATATTCTCTCGTCACAAGGCGTGCTGTTGAAGAAACATCTGCTGGGCGGTGTAAAGAAGGGTGCTTTCACGCTCGAAGAGGCTGAGAAACGGCTGCAAGCGTGGCTGTCGAACAAACAGTCGAAGAACGAGGCTGTAAAGGAGAAAGAGAAAAATGAGAAGGCTATCGAGGCCAAGAAGCGTTTGGATGCAGAGAAAGAGGTGAATAAGACCATCGCTGCCGCTGTCGCCAAGAAGAAGGCCGAGAAGGCTGCTGCTGAGGCCGCCGCCGCTCCTGCCGCTGAAGGGGAAGCTGCTCCTGCTCCCGCTGAGGAGACGGCACCTGTCGAGCCGGCTCCCGCCGTCGAGACTCTCGCTGCTGAGGCACCTGCCGCAGAGCCGAGCGCAGAATAACTTTCTTATATAATAAGGTAAAGAGGCATCCGTTAGCGGGTGCCTCTTTTGTTTTGTCGCTTTTGGGTGGTAGGGATTCCTTTATTCTTCCTCGGCATCCGGACTCTTCTTGTGGCGGACGTAGGTCTTGCGAGGGGAGGTTTCACGGGAGAGGCGGGAGGGGTGCTGATTGATGAAATCCTTCCAACTCTTGTAGGGCTTCTCGAGAGAGGGACGGTTGGTCTGGTAGAAGTGGCAGAGGGCAGCTGCCAGTCCGTCGGTAGCATCGAGTTGCGGGAGCATATTCTCTTCGGGGATGTGGAGGATGCGGCGCAGCATATCGGCCACCTGTTCCTTGGCCGCCTTGCCGTTGCCCGTGATGGCCAGCTTTATTTTCAGTGGGGCATATTCGGTGATGGGGATGTCCCGGTAGAGGGCGGCGGCCATGGCGATACCCTGTGCCCGACCCAGTTTGAGCATCGATTGTACGTTTTTCCCGAAAAAGGGAGCTTCAATGGCCATTTCGTCGGGATGATACTGTTCGATGAGTCCAAGCGTCCGTTCGAAGATGCGGCGTAATTTCAAGTAGTGGTCCCCCATTTTCCCCAGTTGCAGCACCCCCATGGTGAGGAGTTGGGGGTTGTTGCCGATAATGCGGAGCACGCCGTACCCCATGATGGTAGTACCCGGGTCAATCCCCAGGATGATACGTTCTTTTGTCGGGACAGCGTTAACGGGCATATCGGTCAGTCGGTTTCGGGTGATGTGTCGGGAGATTCTCCGAGAAGGGAGAACGCTATACAAAGGTAAAAAAAGTTTCGCAAGCTATTGCCCGGATAGAAAAATCTTCCTACCTTTGCTCCGCTGTAGAAAGGAAAAAGGGGTATTAGCTCATCCGGCTAGAGCGCAACACTGGCAGTGTTGAGGTGAGCGGTTCGAGTCCGCTATACTCCACCCGATTATACCTTATTCTATATACGGGAAGCCCCGGCTTGGAAAAGTCGGGGCTTCCTTGTGTTTTCACCGGCGGTTCAGAAAATATAACCGAGGCTTACACTCAGGTTGCGATTCTGAATGTAGTCGTCATCCCAATACTTCTCTCTCGCCATATCGATAAATCCCCAGTCGTATTGCAGACTGATGTAGATTTTCCGCCATGTCATGCCGGCCCCTAACGTCCAGCCCACATCGATGTTGTGGAACGCGAAATTTCCGTCGGTATAGCTATATTGGTTATTATCCGCATCCGATTTCTTCTCATTGTATATCGCCTCTTCGAATTTTTTCCCGAACACCTTATATTGGTATTCTCGAGTTGTCCCATAATAGGAATAGCTTCCATAGTAGTACTTGTAACCGGAGTAATCATACGTGCATTTCCATTTGCCGTCAAAACCCGCCGCAATGTAGGGCCCTGAAAAGAGAGAGAGGGAGACATTTTCAAACGAATAACTGTAGGTCGCATAGATAGGAACTTGGATATAGTGAGTCATCATTTTGTATTTCAAACTCTCATGTGAAAACTCACTTGGATCCGTTTCGTCATAAGAGGCCTTTTGACCGCCCATGGTGTAGAAAACCCCCATCTGGAGGCTTAAATTCGCGGGCACATGTGATGTCAAGGGGATGTCGGCCATCAATCCGATGTGAAATCCGGTTTTTCTATTTAAGTCCAGATCAAATTCATCCTCTTCTAACATAGAACCGATGCAATTGGAGAAATTCACCCCTGTCTGTAGTCTGTAGGTGATTCTTTTAGCGATATCCCCCTTTTGTTGTGGAGTGGACAGATCCTGTGCAGGAAGGCCGTTAGCGGCCACGAAAGCTGCGAGCAGGGCGGAGAGAAAAATGTGTGTGGTTTTCATGGAGATTGTCTTTTTTAGGATTAAAGTAAAACTTGTCCGCTATTCTCGTTGTATCTATTATAAATAAAATTCTTCAAATATAAAAATCATTTCACATTTAAAAAAATATTTGTTAAGGTTTTTGTTATAG
>JAJQIP010000170.1 GCA_021199145.1 Porphyromonadaceae bacterium
GACAGACAATGTTGAGGAATATTTTCATCGAAAATATTCCTATGGGACGGGGGTCCGGGGGCGTCAGTCTCCGAAAAAAGGAAATCGGGTCCTGTGCCGTAGACACACGAACCGCTCCTTGGCTATTGGTTTATCAACAACCATGCATCACTGAAATCCGGGCTATATTTCGCTTTCACGGCATCCCGCAAATTCTCCGCCTCTTCCCGAGTGTCGAAGCTCCCCACAACGACTCGGTACATCATCTGGTTGTTCCGGGCGAGGAAAGCGTCATACCCGTCAGCGATAAGCCGCTCTTTCAGCGACGAGGCGTTGGTCTTTATCGAGAAACTCCCCACCACCACGTTGAAAGGTTTCAGCTTCTCCGAGTTGTCATCGATAATCGAAATCCGTTCGGTGCTCACCCGATTGTTCACCACGGGGGCCACCACACTGGTGTCGGCCGGCAGAACCTCTTCCTCCGGTCCTTCATTCACCACTTCCTGAGGCTGTTCCTGAGCCTTCAGATAGGCCGCCTTGTACGCCGCCTCTTTCGATTTGCAAGCCGTGGTGCCGAAGAGCATCCCGGCCGCTACAAACAGTATGAATCCTAATTTTTTCATGGCAGATAAATATTTCATTTACAGTTAGAGTTTTTAAGATTTCAGACTTTGCAGACAAAAATAGAAAAAAGAATCGGAATATTTCTTTTTTTCACGATATTTGTCATCCGATAGCCTAAGAATCCGGACAAAAAAAGGCTGAACCCTTGATAGAAAACTTCAAAAACTTCCGGTGGACTCCTCCCGAAACCACCGAATAATCTCAAGAACTCCTATGAAAAAACACCTTTTCCCCCTTCTTTTCTTTTGGATAGGGGTTGCGTTCCCCTTTCCGATGATTGCCGAAAACCCCTCTGTGATTGCCGAAAGTACCTTTGCGACCGCTGAAACTCCCTCTTCGACAGCTAAGGCCTCTGCTTTCAAGTCCTATAAGCGCACCTCCGACGGACTTCTCCTCACCCTCACCCCGTCGGCCGACACCCTCCCCACCAAAGTGCGGTTGCAGGTCATCGACGAACGCATTATCCGGGTCACCGCTATTCCTCGGGGCAATTTCCCCACGACGAAGAGCCTCTCCGTGCTGCCGCAGACGACCGGAACGACCCCCTTCACCGTACAAGAGTCCGCTGACTCCCTCACCCTCGCCACCGCCGCCGTCCGCCTCTCGGTCAACAAGTCCACCGGCGCTCTCACCTTTGCCGATGCCGACGGCAATATCCGGTTACAGGAGCGGGTAGGGGGCGGCACCACCTTCCGTCCCATTACCGTTGACGGCGTTTCGGCCTACAGCTACAGGGTGCAGTTCGATTCTCCGGCTGATGAATCCTTTTACGGATTGGGTCAGCACCCCTCCGACGAGTTCGACTACAAGGGGCGCAACGAGTCCCTCTACCAATACAATACCAAGGTCTCTCTGCCCTTTATCTACTCCACACGGGGCTATGGCCTTCTCTTCGATACCTATTCCCTCTGCAAATGGGGTGACCGACGGGACTATGCCCCGCTTGACGAAGCTCTCGACCTCTTTGATGCGGAGGGCAACCCCGGTGCGCTGACCGCTGTTTATACCCCTTCGGAAAAGAAGAAGGAGGTTGCGCCGCTTACCCGTCGGGAGAGCCGTATCGGGTATGAGGACCAGCTTGGCATTCTCGACCTTCCCGAAGGTTTTCCGCTCGACGGGGCGACCGTTGTCTACACGGGCGAACTCGCCGCACGGGAGTCGGGCGATTACCGTTTTCTCCTCTATTATGCCGGCTATATAAAAGTGTATATCGACGGTGAATTGGTGGTGCCCGAACGTTGGCGAACCGCCTGGAATCCCAACAGCTACAAATTCACGCTGCCGTTGGAGGCGGGTTGCCGCCACGCTGTCCGTCTCGAATGGCGGCCCGACGGTGGGGTCTCTTATCTTGCTTTGCGGGCGTTGACCCCCGTTGATGAGGTGGAGCAGGGCCGCCTCTCCTGGTACAGCGAGATGGCCTCTTCCCTCGACTACTACTACATCGCCGGCGACAGTGCCGATGCCGTCATCTCCGGTTACCGTCGTCTCACGGGCAAAGCCCCTATTATGCCCCGCTGGGCCATGGGTCTCTGGCAGAGCCGTGAACGCTATAAGACGCAAGCCGAACTCTTGGCGACTGTGGCCGAGTTCCGCCGTCGGCAGATTCCTCTCGACAATATCGTTCTCGACTGGAACTATTGGCCCGAAGATGCCTGGGGCAGTCACGAGTTCGACCCCGTCGCCTTCCCCCGTCCGGCCGCTATGGTCGACTCCGTCCATGCCCTCAATGCCCGCCTCATGATTTCTGTATGGCCGAAGTTTTATACCACGACCGACCACTACGCCGAGTTCGCCCGCAAGGGGTGGCTCTATACCCAGTCCGTCAAGGACTCCCTGCGTGACTGGGTGGGGAAGGGCTATCTCTACGCCTTCTACGATGCCTACGCTCCGGGGGCCCGCTGCCTCTTTTGGAATCAGATGAAGGAGCACCTCTTCCCCTTGGGTATCGATGCCTGGTGGATGGATGCCAGCGAACCCAATGTCCGGGACTGTACCGATATGGAGTATCGCAAAGCGCTTTGCGGACCGACCGCCTTGGGCCCGTCGACCCAATATTTCAACGCCTATGCGCTGATGAACGCCGAAGCGATTTACGACGGGCAACGGGCGGCTGACCCCGACCGTCGGGTCTTTCTCCTCACCCGTTCCGGTTTTGCCGGTCTGCAACGCTATGCCACTGCCACGTGGAGCGGTGACATCGCCTCCCGTTGGGAGGACCTCAAGGCCCAGATTCCGGCTGCCCTTAACTTCTCCGTCAGTGGTATTCCTTACTGGTCGATGGACATCGGCGGCTTTTGCGTCGAACGCCGTTACGAGACGGCGTTCAAACGCTTTCTCTCCGGAGGTGGGGAGAACGACGACCTTCGGGAGTGGCGGGAGTTGAATGTCCGCTGGTACCAGTTCGGAGCCTTTGTCCCCCTCTTTCGGGTGCACGGCCAATATCCCTATCGGGAGATTTGGAACATCGCCCCCGAAGGCCATCCAGCCTATGCCGCCATTGCCGCCGCCATCCGGCTGCGCTATGCGTTGCTGCCCTATATCTACTCCCTGGCCGGACACACCTGGCTCGACGACTATACCCCCATGCGTCCGTTGGTGATGGATTTCCCGACTGATCTCTCTCTGCGCAAGGTTGACGATGAATATATGTTCGGACCGGCTTTCTTAGTCTGTCCGGTCTACACCTACGGTGCACGCACCCGCACGGTTCGTCTGCCCGAAGGGGGGTGGTACGACTTCTATACCGGGGCTTACCTCACGGGAGGACGTACCTGTACTGTTCCCGCTCCTTACGAACGGATGCCCCTCTTTGTGCGGGCCGGATCCATCGTTCCCTTCGGAAGGGAGTTGCAGTATAGCTCCCAATATCCGGCCGACACCCTCACCGTCGCTCTCTATACCGGTCGGGATGCCGCCTTTACCCTCTACGAGGACGAAGGTACCCGCTACGACTACGAACGGGGCGAATACCTCCTCATCCCTATGCGGTACGATGAGGCTTCCCGCACCCTCACCGTAGAGGCGCAACAAGGCGGTTACGAAGGGATGCCTCTTCGTCGCACGCTGCGCATTCGGGTCATCTCGCCCGACACTCCCATACCCTGCACCGACGAAGAGACCCTCCGCTGCACTGTCGTCTATACCGGAGAAGAACTGGTCATCCCTCTCTGACCCCAAAATTCCCTGCAATAAGGGAATTCTCTGGCCTTTGGCCGGAAGAGAGGATTATCATCGAATGCGACAGAACCTTTTCAAATTCAAAGAAAAAGACTATATTTGCAATAAAGCTCGTTATCCCTCTTACAAGGAGCAGTTGATGAAAGCTTTGACCCCTGAGTATTGTAAGGGCCTATTGAAATGTACCGACGAATTACGATTATGGATAAAAACGAAGCTATAGCCATAGCGAAGGAATATAAATCCAAGGTGGCGGAATACTTTCCGCTCAAGGCGGTATACCTTTTCGGTTCGTACAGCCGGGGTGGATATACCGAAGAAAGCGACATCGACATTGCTGTGGTTGTTCCGCACCGCAGTGGCGACTATTTTGAGGAGGTACCACTGTTGTGGAGGATTGGCCGCAAGGTCAACATCCTTATCGAACCGGTGCTTCTTACCGAAGATGCGACAAATCCTCTTTATGCGGATATTCTAAAGACAGGGATTTTGATATAGAAATTGAAGAAGGGGTTAAACCTTGGTCTTTGGCCGTGGCTTCCTCGTGATAACGATAAAG
>JAJQIP010000151.1 GCA_021199145.1 Porphyromonadaceae bacterium
ATCATAACCAGTACGTGTGTACCCCTCCCCCTTGAAAATGTCGATACCGACCAAATCATTCCGGCCCGTTTCTTAAAAGCGACTACACGTGAGGGGTTCGGTGAGAACCTTTTTCGGGATTGGAGATACAACCCCGATGGGTCGGTAAACAAAAATTTCGTGCTCAACAACCCTACTTACAGTGGAGAAATATTGGTCGCAGGGAAAAACTTCGGTTCGGGGTCAAGCCGTGAACATGCCGCCTGGGCCATCGCCGATTACGGATTCCGTGTTGTCGTGTCGAGCTTTTTCGCCGACATTCATAAAAACAACGAACTCAACAACTTCGTTTTACCGGTAGTGGTCAGCGAACCTTTCCTGCAAGAACTGTTCTCTTCCATTTCCGCCAACCCCAAAACGGAAGTGGAGGTAAACCTTCCCGCACAGACCATTACCAATAAAGCGACCGGACACAGCGAGTCTTTTGAAATCAACGCCTACAAAAAGCATTGCCTTATGAACGGGTTGGACGATATAGACTACCTGTTAAGTCAGAAAGCGAAAACCGAATCTTGGGAACAAGCACAAAAATAATCCCATGCGCATCGAAATAGTAGATACTACCTTGCGGGACGGTGAACAGACTTCGGGGGTATCGTTCACCCCGCAAGAAAAACTGATTATCGCACGGTTATTGCTTGCCGAACTGCATGTCGACCGCTTGGAAATCGCCTCGGCACGGGTATCCGACGGAGAATTCCTGTCGGTAAAGCAGGTTTGTTCATGGGCGCATAAGCAAAACTACATCGATAGAATCGAAATCCTTGGATTTGTCGACAAAGGTCTTTCCGTAGAATGGATAAAAAAGGCGGGCGGAAAAATCATCAATCTCCTGTGTAAAGGCTCTTTGCGCCACTGTCAGGAACAATTGAAAAAGAAACCTGAAGAGCATATTGCCGATATCAAAGCCGAAATTGCATTGGCACGCCACCAAGGTCTGCAAGTGAATGTCTACCTGGAAGACTGGTCCAACGGAATGATTTATTCGCCCGAATATGTCTATGCGCTTATGGATGCTTTGCACGGAGAGGAAATAACCCACTTCATGCTTCCCGATACATTGGGCATACTCAATCCAGAACGGTGTTATCTCTTTTGCACAGATATGCTGACCCGTTATCCCAACTGTCACTTTGAATTTCACGGACATAACGACTACGACTTGGCTGTCGCCAATGTCTTTTCAGCCATAAGGGCCGGCATACAAGGCATACACTGCACCATCAACGGGTTGGGTGAACGGGCGGGAAATGCTCCCCTTTCCAGCGTGGTAGCTTTGATTCATGACCATTTCAAGTACACCACGGGGATTGACGAGAAGAAAATCAATCAGGTAAGCCGTGTCGTAGAATCCTATTCCGGCATACGCATCCCCTCCAACAAACCGGTCATCGGAGAACTTGTCTTTACCCAATGTGCCGGAGTCCATGCCGATGGGGATAACAAAAACAATCTCTACTACAACAACCTGTTGCCCGAACGCTTCGGACGAACTCGAGAATATGCCTTGGGAAAGACATCGGGAAAAGCCAATATCCTCAAAAATCTTGAAGCATTAGGAATAGAGCTGGATGAAGAATCGATGCGCAAATTGACTGACCGCATCATCGAATTGGGCGACAAAAAGGAACAGGTCACCCAAGAAGATCTGCCCTACATCATCTCCGATGTCCTGAAACACAACAACAAGGAACAGAAAATCCATCTGCTCAACTATTCGCTTGCCTTGGCACAAGGGCTGCATCCTGTCGCCATTGTAAAAATCAAAATAGACGGCCAGGTATATGAGCAGACCGCTGCCGGAGACGGCCAATACGATGCCTTTGTAAAAGCCGTACGCTCCATCTATAAGCACCAGTTGGGATGGGAATTCCCGATGCTGACCGACTATACGGTCAACATCCCTCCCGGAGGACGTACCGACGCCTTCGTGCAAACGGTCATCACGTGGGAATATCACAACCATACCTTTAAAACACGGGGACTCGATGCCGACCAAACCGAAGCCGCCATCCAGGCCACGATAAAAATGTTGAACCAAATCGAAGAACTGTAATACACCTCATCGCATCTTATCTAAAAACAACTGATATGAAACTGAAAATCGCTGTATTGCCAGGCGATGGCATAGGGCCTGAAATCGTAGGGCAAGCCCTACAAGTCACTGAAGCCGTCTGTAAACGTTTCGGTCACGATTTAAGCCACCAACATGCCTGGGTGGGAGCTTGTGCCATAGACCGCTTTGGAAATCCCTATCCCGAAGAGACACATCAACTTTGCATGGAATCCGATGCCGTACTGTTTGGAGCCATCGGTGACCCTAAATATGATAATAATCCATCGGCTAAGGTCCGTCCCGAACAAGGCCTTTTGGGGATGCGCAAACAACTGGGACTTTATGCCAATATCCGACCGGTGACCACTTTCCCTTCCCTGATTCACAAATCGCCTCTGCGCCAAGAGGTGGTGGAGGGCACCGACCTCATGTGCATCCGTGAATTGACGAGCGGAATCTATTTCGGCCGTCCGCAAGGGCGCAGTGAAGACGGCAATATCGCCTACGATACCTGCGTATATAGCCGTGAAGAGGTGGAACGTATCGTCCGTTTAGCCTACAAATATGCTCGTCAACGGCACAAAAAAGTGACGGTTATCGATAAGGCCAACGTGCTCTGTACCTCTCGGTTATGGAGGGAGGTGGCTCAGGAAATCGCCAAAGAAAATCCCGACATAACGACCGAATATATCTTTGTAGATAATGCCGCCATGCAGCTGGTCCAGTTCCCCACCCGCTTCGATGTCTTGGTAACTGAAAATATGTTCGGAGACATCCTCACCGATGAAGCATCCGTCATTACCGGTTCATTGGGAATGCTGCCCTCCGCCTCCATCGGCATACATACTTCGGTATTCGAACCCATTCACGGTTCTTATCCCCAAGCGGCAGGGAAAGATATCGCCAATCCTGTCGCTACGATACTCTCGGCAGCGTTGATGTTTGAATATGCCTTCGGTCTCACGGAAGAGGGTGCGGCCATACGGCGGGCCGTAGCCGCTTCAATCGATGCCGGTATCACTACCGAAGATATTTGTCGGGGGAACAAAGCCTACAAGTGTTCCGAAGTAGGACAATGGATTACCGATTATATCGCCAAAGAGAAATAGGGTCAGAAGAGACAAAAAACAATCAGAAAGGAAGCGTCACCCCTTTTAAGGGGATGACGCTTCCTTATATCTGTACAAAAAAAGCAAAAATTCTCGGACCCGCACCCGAAAAATTAATCCGAAAACTTTCCTAAAAATAGAGGCATGCCAATAGGGTATCACGAATATTTATTAACTTTGCCCATTGAGTACTGTCCATAGGGAAGTACTGATTTCCAAAGCAAGGCATGCAGACAAGCAACAAAATAAAATCGGTGTGGAAAAAACTCCGATTCTCTTATAAATTGACCATCTTCAACGAGCAGACGTTGGACATGATATTTACGTTCCGCATATCCAGGCTGAGGATAATATTTTCAATCCTCATCGTCATGATTCTGATAGGCCTTGCCACAGGCTACCTCATGATATATACTCCATTACGGGGCACCCTGCCGGGATATGTCACTCAGGAAATCAGACGGCAAATCGTGGAAAACGCCCTATCGGTCGACTCCCTCTCCCGCATTGTTACCATCCAGAAGAATTACTTCGACAACATGGCGGTCATATTGGGCGGGAAAATCCAACTCGACACGACAAAAGTCAATGATAACGACCAACTCCTGCATACCATCTCTACGGACTCGTTGCTCCCGGCCTCCAATGCGACCAATTCATTCCTTCGCCAATATGCGGAAGAGAGTAAATACACTCTGGATATATTCAGCACGAACGAAGCCGATAATTTGGTATTTTATCCTCCGGTAAAAGGGCAGGTTACACACTCCTTCAACCCCCAACGACAGATATTCGGTGTCCGCATCACCCCTACGCGGCAGGAACCCGTGGCCGCAACACTCGATGGGACTGTCATTGCCGCCTATTCCAGTGATGAGAAGGGATATGTCATTGAAATACAGCACAACAATAATTTCATGTCAATATACCTGTACAACGAAAAACTGTTAAAATCGGTAGGAGAAAAGGTTTTAGCCGGTGAAAATATCGCCATATCTGGTTCGCTCACCGAAGGAAAGATGCGTCCGTATGTGGAGTTTCAACTCTGGCATCAAGGTATTCCCTTAGACCCATCGGGGTATATTCATTTTTAGTAGCGACTGTTTTATTTATATGGGAAAGAAAAG
>JAJQIP010000021.1 GCA_021199145.1 Porphyromonadaceae bacterium
GACGGAGATAGCGTATATCGTCTCTTCTACGATACCATTAAAGGAGGCGATTATCGTGCTCGGGAAGCCAATGTCTACCGTTTAGCCGAAGTATCAAACTCCATTATTGACCAATGTGTGGCACAAGGTGTACCATTCGCTCGAGAGTATGGAGGATTACTCGATAACCGTTCGTTTGGCGGGGCTCAAGTATCCCGTACTTTCTACGCCAAGGGACAAACAGGCCAACAACTGCTGCTCGGAGCCTATTCCGCTTTGAGCCGGCAAGTAAAAAAGGGCTCTGTAAAACTCTTCCCCCGACATGAAATGCTTGACCTTGTCCTCATCGACGGACGTGCCCGTGGAATTATTACCCGCAACCTCATTACGGGTAAAATCGAGCGATATGCTGCACATGCTGTCGTCATCGCTACAGGCGGATACGGCCGTACATACTTCCTCTCAACCAATGCCATGGGGTCAAATGGTTCTGCCGCTATGCAATGTTACCGGAAAGGGGCCTATTTCGCCAATCCGGCTTTCGCACAAATACACCCCACCTGCATTCCTGTACACGGTGAGTTCCAATCGAAACT
The DNA here is from genome assembly GCA_021199145.1 of Porphyromonadaceae bacterium. Taxonomy (GTDB): domain Bacteria; phylum Bacteroidota; class Bacteroidia; order Bacteroidales; family UBA11471; genus Caccoplasma. The sequence continues at coordinate 576 of JAJQIP010000021.1, forward strand.
GACTCTCATGTCAGAGTCTCTCCGTAACGATGGACGCATTTGGGTCCCGAAGAAAAAAGAAGATGCCGAAGCGATACGTGCAGGCAAACTAAAACCGACCAATATTCCAGAAGAAGATCGGGACTATTATTTGGAACGTCGTTATCCGGCATTCGGGAACCTTGTTCCTCGGGATGTGGCCTCACGTGCCGCCAAAGAGCGTTGCGATGCGGGTTATGGTGTTAGCTCGACGGGATTGGCCGTATATCTCGATTTCTCTTCTGCCATTGAACGGTTAGGCGAAGATGTCGTTCGGGCCCGGTATGGCAATCTTTTCCAAATGTACGAGAAAATTGTTGATGAAAATCCCTATAAGACACCCATGATGATTTATCCGGCCATTCACTATACAATGGGCGGCATTTGGGTAGATTATGAGCTGAGCACCTCGATTCCAGGACTCTTTGCCATTGGTGAAGCCAATTTCTCCGACCATGGGGCCAACCGCTTGGGAGCTTCGGCCTTGATGCAAGGATTGGCAGACGGTTATTTTGTATTACCCTATACAATACAGAATTATCTTTCCGATCAAATCACCGTACCCCGTTTTAGCACAAGTCTACCGGAATTTGTACAAGCCGAAAAGGATGTGAATGCTCGAATTGCCCGATTGATGAGCATAAAAGGACAACGTTCCGTTGACTCCATCCATAAGGAATTGGGAAGTATCATGTGGGAATATGTAGGCATGGGCCGTACCAAAGAAGGCCTCGAAACAGCTCTCCAAAAAATTAAAGAGGTAAAGAAGGAATTTTGGAGCAATGTACGTATCCCAGGGGAAGCCAATTCGCTGAATGTTGAACTGGAGAAAGCCCTCCGACTTTCTGATTTCATCGAAATAGGCTACTTAATGACCCTCGATGCCCTCAACCGCAACGAATCGTGCGGCGGACACTTCCGCGAAGAATTCCAGACTCCTGACGGGGAAGCTCTACGGCAAGATGATAAATACATGTACGCCAGCTGTTGGGAATACCAAGGTGAAGACAAAGACCCCATCATGTACAAAGAGCCATTGAACTATCAATATATCAAAGTGCAACAACGTAACTATAAACAATAATTTACAGGCACACTACGATTATGGAAAAGAGTATCAATATAACGCTTAGAATTTGGCGGCAAAAAGGTCCGAAAGAAAAAGGGGCCTTCAGAGAATATTCCCTTCAAAACATCTCCATTGACACCTCATTTCTCGAAATGCTTGATGTCCTTAATGAACAACTCATTAACAAAGGGGAAGAACCTGTGGTATTCGATCATGACTGCCGGGAAGGTATCTGCGGCATGTGTTCTCTCTACATCAACGGCCATCCCCATGGCCCCGATGAAGACGTCACCACTTGCCAATTGCATATGCGCAAATTCCATGACGGGGATGTTATCACGGTAGAACCCTGGCGTTCGGCCGGATTCCCCATCATCCGTGACTTGATGGTCGATCGTGGAGCATTCGACAAAATCATACAGGCCGGAGGTTATATTTCGGTCAACACGGGTGGCGTTCCTGATGCCAATGCCATTCCTATTCCCAAGGCCAAAGCAGATGAAGCCATGGATGCAGCCAGCTGCATTGGGTGTGGAGCCTGCGTGGCAGCTTGTAAAAACGGGTCAGCCATGCTCTTTGTATCGGCCAAAGTAAGTCAACTTGCTTTGCTTCCCCAAGGACGCATAGAAGCGGCCCGCCGAGCTAAAGCCATGCTTTCAAAAATGGACGAACTGGGATTTGGTAACTGTACCAATACGGGAGCCTGCGAAGCCGAATGCCCTAAAAATATCTCCATTACCAATATTGCTCGCCTCAATCGCGAATTTATCAAAGCGAAACTCAAAGACTGACCTTAATTACATACGGGCAATCTCCCGAAAGGATTCTACTTTCTCACCCCTTGCTCCTATCAAATCGGAAACAAGGGGTAAGTTTTTTATCCCTTTGCGCATCCCATAAAACCAGATTCTTTAAAAGAGCCTATACTCCACTGCATTTGATTTTACTTTTCTCTCTAAACGAAATAGCTGTTAGGTAAAATATCTTATCTTTGTGCGTCTTATAAAAGACATTCTGAGAGGGAGAATCGTCTCTTAAGTCAAATCTTTTATAAGATATCGCCGGGCCATTGAAAAAACTTCTCCGGCAGTCTCTTAGCGTAAAAAAAGGAAATTATGACATCAACGACATCGACATTCATCGCTAAAACCTTTCAAGGTCTTGAGGAGGTCTTGGCTGTAGAAATTGAAGCTCTCGGTGGGAAAGATATAGAAATAGGCCATCGCATGGTCTCTTTTACAGGGGACAAAGAACTCCTTTATAAGACAAATTTACACTGCCGTACGGCTTTACGTATTCTCAAACAGATACATACCTTTACGGCCAAAGATACAGATGAACTTTACGAGCAAGTCAAAAAAATAGATTGGACGAATTATCTTACGCCCTCTATGACTTTCGCCATCGATCCGGTCGTTTTTTCCGATGAGTTCCGACACTCCAAATTTGTTGCCTATCGTGCCAAAGATGCCATTGCCGACTTTTTCAACGAACGTTTCGGTGAACGTCCTTCGGTACGCTTGAACAATACCGATATTCTGATTAATTTACATATCAATCAGACGACCTGCATTTTATCCCTTGACAGTTCTGGGGAGTCCTTACATCATCGGGGGTATCGCATAGCACAGAATGAAACGCCGTTGAATGAGGTGCTGGCTGCCGGCTTACTCCTTTTAGCGGGATGGGATGGAAGTCGCGACCTCATTGACCCCATGTGTGGTTCGGGGACGTTCCTCATTGAAGCGGCCCTCATTGCCACAGGGACTCCTGCCGGCATTTACCGGAAAGATTTCTCTTTCAAACATTGGAATGACTTCGATGCAGAACTTTTTGAACGGCTTTACAATGACGAAAGCTGCGAACATCCTTTCGAGCACAAAATATATGGCAGTGACATCTCGCCCGTTGCCATAGAAATTGCCCAGGAAAACATTAAAAATGCGGGTATGAGCCGGTATATCAATCTTGCCGTAAAGCCCATGCAACAATATACCGAAGGAGAGATAACCCCAGGTGGTCTGCTCATAACGGACCCTCCCTATGGAAAACGCATTACCACGGACGATTTCATGGGACTATACTCCATGATAGGAACGCAATTAAAACATGTATTCAAAGGATTCGATGCCTGGATACTTAGCTACAATGATGAATGTTTTGACCATATCGGACTAAAAGCGGCGACCCGGATTCCAATCATGAATGGCCCTCTGGAATGCAGTTTCCGTAAATACGAAATCTTTGATGGCAAATACAACGATTTCAAGCGGGAAACAGGAGGATTCAAACGGGAGGAAGCATCCGAAAAAGAATTTGATAGGAAAAAATTTCCACGAGCAGGTTGGAAACAAGAAGGGCCTCGTTTTCCCAAAGAGAGAAGAGAAAGAGGTCCCCGCCCATTTGACGACCGCAAACGCCCCTTGCGGGACGAAAACTTTCGTACGGAAAGAAGAGAAAAGCCCCAATATCGGGATGGGGAGGAAAGAGACTTTGAAAGAAACGGAAACAGCTATCAAAGGAATTATCGGGATAACGGTTTTCGGTCACAATTCTCCGACAGATTCCACGACAAAAGAGAAGAGCCTTATGAGAAGAAATTTACGGCTGAATATGACTACGATGAAGAGATAAAAATATCCCGTTTCCGTCGAGAACGTCCCCACGGAGATGAAGCCATCCGCAGTTATGTCAGAGGGAGGAAACCTTCCATAGGAAATCCTGATAAAAAAACCGGAACGGAAGAAGACCATTTTTCTAAGATTTTCAAAAAAAAGTAACCTATCCTTATGAAACATTTTATTGTCTTGTTTACGCTTCTGCTTGCCATGAATGCCACCGCACAAGAAAAACAACTCACCGCACAAGACTTGATTCCAGGAGGGAAAAATGTCAGTCGCTTTGCGCCTAAAAGTCTGCGACAACTCACTTTTGTCGGAGATAACTACCTCTACCGCCAAGGAGACACCTTATTGATGACCTATCCCGGAAGCAAGGTACATACGCCTTGGCTCACACTCGAAGAACTGAATAGAGGGTTGGAAGCAGCCAAACTGAAAACAGTCACGTCACTACCCTCTTTTTCCATTGAAGAGAGTACAGGGATTCCCTATCTATTTTTCCATTACCAATCTTCGGTCATCCTCTATAATCCCACATCCGGTCGTATCGAATGCCGCATTCCGTATCAAAAAGGGGATGGTGACTTCGCTTTTGAACCTCGGCAAAAGCGCTTGGCTGTAACACACGGCCACGACCTGATAATCATTGACAGAGACAGTAACCGTATCGTAGTGGCTCACGACGACAGCACTGCCGTCTCTTTTGGGGCCTCGAATGTACATCGCAACGAGTTCGGCATATCGTCAGGCATTTTCTGGTCACCCCAAGGGAATGCATTGGCTTTCTACCGCATGGATGAAAGTCATGTCACCGACTACCCCCTTGTTGACATTTCAACCCGAACCGCCACACTGAAAGCCATGAAATACCCGATGGCGGGAATGGCCAGTCACGAAGTAAAAGTGGGGATTTACCACATTGCCTCCGGCGATACAATCTATCTGCGGACACCTGGGGAGAAAGACCAATATCTGACCAACATATCCTGGGCACCCGATGAGAAGAGTATCTATCTGCAACGGCTAAACCGCCGGCAAGACACATGCCGCACCGAAGTCTACGATGCCATGAGTGGCCGATTGCTCCGGACTCTTTTCACAGAGACATCCGATAAATATGTCGAACCGCAATACCCTATATTTTTCCTACCCGGACGAAACGACCGTTTTGTACATTTCTCCCGACGGGACGGATATCAGCATCTCTACCTCTACAATACCAAAGGGAAATTGTTAAAGCAACTGACTTCAGGGCCGTGGGAAGTCTTCTCGGCCACTCCATCACCTGACGGCAAATCTCTTTTTGTCACATCAAACGAGGCCTCTCCACTCGAACAGAATCTCTATAAAATTTCCGTCGCGACCGGACAACGAACCCGTCTGACACCACAAAGCGGTATGCACTATACGACAATAAGCCGTTCGGGAAATCAAGTCATTGATTTATTTTCCAATCACGACACACCTCGCATCACACAACTTATCTCTACATCAAGCGGGGAAATTGATACACTGCTCATTGCCAAGAATCCCTACGAAAACTATGAGGCCCCCAATGTCGTTAGTGGTACATTGAAAGCGGCTGACGGCACGACCGACCTTTACTACCGTATCACCCTGCCTCCCCATTTCGACCCGGAACAAAAATATCCGGTCATTGTCTATGTTTATGGGGGGCCACACCTCCAACTCGTGAATGACAGTTGGCTCTGGGGGGCAAAAGGGAATGACCTGCTGATGGCCGTAAACGGTTATGTTGTCTTCACCCTTGATAACCGGGGGTCTGCCAATCGGGGGTTACCTTTTGAAGACGTTACTTTTCACCATCTGGGTGAAAAAGAAATGGCCGACCAGATGCAAGGCATCAAATGGCTGCAAGAACAACCCTGGTGTGATACCACCCGTATCGGAGTACATGGATGGAGTTTCGGCGGCTTCATGACCACCAACCTCATGCTCAGCCACGGAGATATTTTCAAAGTCGGAGTAGCTGGCGGTGCGGTCATTGATTGGCAATATTATGAAGTCATGTATGGTGAGCGTTATATGGGATGCCCCCAAGATAACCCGGAAGGATACAAATCGTCAAATCTCAATTTGAAAGCGGGAAATCTGCAAGGACATCTATTGCTCATACATTGTGACACAGATCCGGTGGTTGTCTGGCAAAACAGTCTCTCATTCCTGAAAAACTGTATCAAAGCAGGCACCTATCCCGACTATTTTGTCTACCCGGGCCATGCGCACAACGTCATGGGTCCGGAGCGAGTGCACCTATATGAAAAAGTTCTTCGCTATTTCGATGATTATTTGAAATAAACATATCATGAATATTTTATTATTAGGTTCAGGAGGACGGGAAAATGCCCTTGGATGGAAAATCGTCCAAAGTCCCAAGGTAGAAAAACTTTATATTGCACCCGGAAATGCGGGAACGGCCCATATCGGCACAAATGTGAATTTATCACCTACAGACTTTCCTGCCTTGCGTGAATTCGCTCTCCATCACGCTATCGATATGGTCGTTGTCGGCCCGGAAGACCCGCTAGTAAAAGGATTATACGATTATTTTAAAAACGACCCGACCCTATCGCATATTCCCGTCATTGGGCCATCGGCGAGCGGCGCCCGTCTCGAGGGCAGCAAAAATTTTGCCAAAGCGTTCATGCAACGCCACCACATTCCTACCGCCCGTTACCAAAGTTTCACGATTGATACCCTAAACCAGGCATACGATTTCCTTGAAAGCCTTAAAGCCCCTTACGTCCTCAAGGCTGATGGTCTTGCTGCCGGGAAAGGGGTACTTATTCTTCCGACGCTTGCTGAAGCTAAAAAGGAGTTGAAAGAGATGTTGTCCGGTATGTTCGGAGAATCCAGCCACACGGTTGTCATCGAAGAATTCCTTTCAGGCATTGAATGCTCGGTATTTGTTCTCACAGACGGTAAAAGCTATAAAATCCTACCTGTGGCCAAAGACTATAAACGGATTGGAGAAGGAGATATCGGTCTTAATACCGGAGGTATGGGGGCTGTTTCGCCTGTGCCTTTTGCCGATGAGACATTCATGAAAAAAGTCGAACAACGTATCATTGTTCCTACCATTGAAGGATTAAAAACCGAAGGAATTGATTACAAAGGATTTATATTCTTAGGGCTTATCAATGTAAAAGGCGAACCCATGGTGATTGAATATAACGTACGCATGGGCGACCCCGAAACAGAAGTGGTCATGTTGCGCATCAAAAGCGACCTTGTAGAACTGCTCGAAGGTGTGGCACAGGGGAATCTTGAAGAACGTCCGTTGGAAATAGATTCCCGTACTGCCGTGACGGTCATGTTAGTCTCCGGAGGCTATCCTGGTTCGTATGAAAAAGGGAAAATCATCTCCGGCCTTGAAAAAGTTTCAGACAGTATCCTTTTTCATGCGGGGACAACTGAAAAGGAGGGGCACATTGTGACCAACGGAGGCCGTGTCATTGCCATCAGCTCATACGGAAATCATAAAGCAGAAGCATTAGCCCGCTCATTTTCCAATGCTTCAAAAATCGAATTTGAAAAGAAATATTTCCGTTCAGACATCGGATTCGACCTTTAGCCCGTCGGTCTCCAGATGGAATCGCAGAGAAGCAAAATATTTTCGGTCATAGGAAGGCATCATTATGCACCCGGGATATGGTGTATCATGTTGTTACTTTCCCTGGGATCTGCCATTTTCGGGAGAGGAAGGCAAACAGAATTAAGCGATACTTTAGGGGGAATTTTTACCTGTACCGCATGGGAAACCGCCGCTATCGTATACCTGGCCTATTTATTGGCAACCATCCTCAGTTGTTGGCTCCTTTTACGGCTTAACAATGCCTATAGCCTCATTCAACAACGCACAGCACTACCCTCCACATTACTGATTTTCTTTAATGGATGTGTACCCTCTTTTGCCAACACGCTCAACATTGGTATATGGCTTTCGCCCCTGTTTGTCGGTTTACTTTATCTGCTTTACAGCACCTATCAATCCCCCGGAAGGGAAACTCCTTATGGTATAGGCCTCCTCATCATGATAGGCGCCCTGATATGGCCCCCCTTCATTGCCTTGCTTCTGCCTTTCTTGGCGGGTCTGATATACATGCGGGCCATAACATGGCGGACGATAACCGCCATGTTATTGGGGGTACTCACACCCGTATGGCTATTTTTCTGCATCTGTTTCCTATTCGACCTTGACCCACCCTACTCAATCGCTGATTTCACGGCCATTTTTGTACCCGATGAAGTAGTGGTTTCGCCTTGGTCTATAAAAAATATCGGTTTTTTCATTGCGCTGGTTGTTGTAGGAATCAGTTGCTGTATATCCATAAGCTATGTCATCTCCTGGTACAAAATACAGACCTGGTACAGTAACCGCTTTCTGGCCTTACTGTTTGCCGTACTCTTGATTATCTGCTTTTTGAATCCCCTCTCCATGACCTCCTGTCTGCCCCTATTACACATTCTATTGGCCCAGGCTATCGGATACTACCTTACCCATGCCCAAAATCGATTTCTCCTATGGCAAGCGGGCATTGTGATAGCCGTCTATTTATTCTTGTATGTATGGAATTTCTAACAAGCCTGAATGAATGGGGGTATATAGGACTTTTCATCGCCGCTTTTGTGGCGGGCAGCATCTTACCTTTCAGTTCCGAGGTTGTCCTTGCCCTGCTGTTAGTCGCCAAATATTCCCCAGGCTGGTGTCTTGCCATAGCCACCTTGGGAAATTGGTTAGGGGGTATGAGTTGCTATTATCTCGGTCGACTGGGAAAACTCGAATGGCTAGAAAAATATTTGAAAATTTCCCAACGCAAAATAGAAAAGACACGGCATCTCTTAGATAAGAAAGGGGCTTACATGAGTTTCTTTTCGTTTATCCCAGGCATTGGCGGCGCCATTGTCGTAACTTTAGGATATATGCGCTCCAACCCCTATATCACGGGCCTGTCCATGTTTGCCGGAAAGATATTGCGCTATTACCTCATCGTTATCGGAGTCGACTGGATATTTTAATGCCTGAGGATTATCCATCCCCAGGCATTAAGAAAAATATTTTATTTAAAAGGTGTGACTAAGCTTCAGCAGAGACTTGTTTTGCCAGTCTCCTTCTCATCATTTCATAGGCGATAGGTACGGCAACAAAGAGGGTCGAACAAGTACCTGTAATGACACCTACCAACATGGCGAAAGAGAAACTGCGGATTGTATCCCCACCCAAAATAAAGATACAGAGCAATACCAATGCCGTACTCAACGATGTATTGATGGTACGTGCCAAGGTGCTATTGAGAGCCTCATTCACCACCAAGCGGCGCTCCCGTTTAGGATAGAGACCTATCACCTCACGCACCCTGTCAAATACCACCACCTTATCATTGACAGAATAACCGATGATGGTCAGAATGGCCGCAATAAATGTCTGGTCAATCTCCATAGAGAAGGGCAACAGACCATTCAACAAGGAATAGACGGTCAAAATAATCACCGTATCAAAAGCCAAGGAAGCAAGAGTCCCGACACTAAAAGCAAGATCGCGGAAACGTAACAAGATATACAAGGCAATCGCAATCAAAGAGATAATGACGGCCCAAATAGCCCCCACCGTGATATCCTTGGCAATACTTGGCCCCACTTTCTGTATGCTCATCACATTCTCACTCTCGAAAGCCTCTTGAGGCTTCCCGCCAATCTCATCTTTGAGACCATTGTAAATCATGGTCAGAATCTCCTCATCAATCGACTCATCACTCTCATTGATGCGGTAGTTGGTAGAGATACGCACTTGGTTATCTCCACCGATGGTGATAACTGTAGGAATATTCTCACCGAATTGAGGTTTGAGCAAATCTGCTATATATTGAGTGGAAACCGGCTTTTCGAAACGGACGATATAATTCCGTCCACCGGAGAAATCGATACCCTTATTCAGCCCCCGAACAGCGAACGAAACACATCCGACAATCACCAACAGGAGACAAACAATATACCCTCTCTTGCGGATACCTAAGAAATTGACACCCGGATTGACCAGCAAATTCTTGGAAATCTTCGTAGTAAACGAAAGGTGCTTGAACCAGTTCTTCTCCAATCCTCTCTCATAGAAGAGGCGGGTGAGGAATACCGCCGTAAAGAACGAGCAGACAATACCGATAAGCAACGTGGTGGCAAATCCCCGGATAGGACCTGTACCGAAATAGAACAGTATCAAACCTGTAATGACAGAAGTAAGGTTTGAGTCAAAGATGGCGGAAAAGGCGTTTTTATATCCGTCGGAAATGGCGTTCTTCAAACCCTTTCCTGCCCGGAGTTCCTCCTTTGAACGTTCGTAAATCAACACGTTCGCATCGACGGCAATACCCAACGACAATACCAGACCGGCAATACCGGAGAGTGTCAGCACCGCTTGGAACGAAGCCAGAATACCCAACGTAAAGAAGAGGTTGAAAATCAAAGCCACACTCGCTGTCAATCCGGGTACAATCCCATAGATGCAAATCATATAAATCATCAGCAATATCAGAGCGAATATAAAGGAGATAATTCCGCTATGAATAGCCTCTTGGCCCAAAGAAGGTCCCACTACATCTTCTTGAACAATCTTCACACTGGCGGCCATTTTACCTGTCTTCAATACATTTGCCAAGTCCTTGGCCTCTTCCGGAGTAAAGCCGCCGGAAATTTGGGAAGAGCCGTTGGGAATTTCGCTATTGACTACCGGGAAGGAGTAAACATGGTCATCGAGAACGACCGCTACGCAGCGGCCCACATTCTCCCGGGTAAGTTGTGCCCAGATTTTCGTTCCTTCGGCGTTCATCGTCATGCTGACCACAGGCGAATTCGTCAACCGGTCAAAATCCTCTCGGGCATCGTTAATTACATCCCCTTCCAATGCAGGGCGACCACCCGTACTCGATTTCAAAGCAACCAACTGATAATACTGCTCCTTTTCATCTATTGATTTTACCGTCCAGGAAAAACAGAGATTCGTCGGTAACATCTCCCGCACTTGCGGCAAGGCCAAATAGGCGTTCACCGCAGCCGTATCCCGATAGTGGGCATATCCTACAGAGGGATTGGCCAACGGTTGTCCGTTTTGAGAGAGGGAAGGTTGCAACCGAGAGAAAAGCGGGTTTTGGCGTTTCCATAAATCCTCCTCTTGATTTCCCTCTACCAAGTCCGAAAGTTCATCTTCCTCATCCGAACTCTTTTCCTCGGCAACCACAGGCTTCCCGTTATTTTCCATACGGGCAATCATCTCATTGACAGCCACTAACCGAGAATAAATCTCGTTCATGTTGTAAGTTTCCCAAAATTCGAGATTGGCACTACCTTGCAACAATTTGCGCACACGTTCCGGTTCTTTTACGCCAGGAAGTTCCACGAGAATACGCCCTGTTTTCTCCAGCCGCTGGATATTGGGAGAAACGACACCGAAACGGTCGATACGGGTACGCAACACATTAAAAGAATTATCAATGGCACTATTCAATTCCTCACGCAAAACAGAAAGGACTTGGTCATTGGTGGCATTCGGCGAGATTTTCTCTTTTAATTGGTAGGTACTGAAAATCGAAGCCAGACGGATATTCGGGTCAAGTTTCCTATATTCATTCAGGAAGACCGTCAAGAAATCAGAATTATCGGCCTGATTAGCCGTTGCCGCAGCAAGAACCGCATTGAATTTGGCATCAGGATTATTATTCGATAGAGACCGTAGCACATCCGCTACTGAAATCTGGAGGGTTACATTCATTCCGCCCTTCAAATCCAATCCCAAGCCTATCTCCATCTCATTACACTGTTTCAACGTGTAATAGCCCAGATAGACCTTTTCGGTGGCCATAGAATCCAAATAATTCCTATAAGCGACAGGGTCTCCATTGGAAATCTTTTCCGCTTTCTGGTTGTAATATCGCGTTACAAACGAGAAAGAAATGTAGAAAAGGCAGACCAAAGCCAATAGAATAGCTATAACCCTTATGAATCCTTTGTTTTGCATTGTGTATGAATATTATTTTGTTTATACGTTTTGAAGATACAAATATATCTCTTTTTTCAGTTGCAGCGGCAAAAATACAAATTTTTGTCATCTTAGCGGTCAAAAAAGAGGGGATAATTCCAGGAGGAATATACTTCTTCCCCTTCTTTGTCGTATCTTTGTCTCCAGAACCTTTCAACATATCAATACCTGTCCGGGCATGAGAGATGTTCATCGTACAAACCACCGATTGCTCCAAAGTTTCATCATTCTCTTTATCATTGCTATAGGAGGATGCTGTTTCTCTTGTGCCAATATCGGACGTCCGGGCGGAGGGCCCAAAGACGAGATTCCCCCTGTCTTGAAGAAGAGCAATCCGGAAATAGGAAGCCTCAATTACGAAAAAAACAAAATAACGCTTGAATTTGATGAGATTATACAAGTGGAAAGCTCCAACGATAAAATCATCATCTCCCCTCCGCAAACAAATATGCCACGAATCTCCGCATTAGGGCATACCGTCACCATTACCTTGAACGACACGTTAAAACCCAATACCACCTATACCATTGATTTTGGGGATGCCATCTCTGACAACAATGAGAATAATAAAATGGAGAATTTCAGCTTTTATTTCTCCACAGGTGACCATATAGACACGCTCGAATTGTCGGGAATACTCCTCAATGCCTCCGATCTCGAACCGGTAAGCAGCACCTTAGTGGGCATCTACGCCGACCTTCACGACACGGCCTTCACCACGCAACCCTTTTTACGGATGGGAAGAACTGACGAATCGGGCCATTTCATCATCCACAATATTGCCGAAGGCACTTACCGGATCTTTGCTTTGAAAGATGGCAACCGAAACTACTTCTTCGACAATGCGACCGAAGATATCGCCTACCTCGACAGCATTTTCACTCCCAGTGTGACGATGGAGTGGCACAGAGACACGACATGGCTCGACAGTATCACTGTCGACACCATTATCGCCACGCTACAACCGCACTATATGCCCGACGATATCATACTGCGTCTCTTCAACGAAAACTATACCGCCAGTTATTTTGAGAAATATGACCGGTCCGACCGCTACAAGATAACCCTCTACTTTTCCACGGCTCAAGACACCCTGCCCCTTATTACCCCCTTGAATTTCTCGGGAAATGATTGGGCTATCATTGAGAAAAGTCCGACGAACGATACCATTACTTACTGGTTGCGGGACTCTTTAATCTACAATATGGATTCTCTATCGGTTGCATTGCGCTATTTGCATACCGATACCGCCCAACAGCTTTCCCCCTACAACGACACGATGTTGTGGGTATTCCGGGAGAAAAAGACACGTACTCGAGCCAACAGAAAAGAAGAGAAGAACGACACATTGCCTCAAATCGATTTCATGGGAATTGACAAACGGGGCGGAGCGAGCGTCGATTATTACAGTTTTCCCTCTTATACATTCGCCTATCCGGTAAAATCCATCGACCCGAAAGCCATGCATCTCGAATACAAAGTAGATACGCTGTGGACTCCTGTCGATGACTATACTTTCACCCCTCCGGAGAAAGACAAACCCCGTTCGTATCGGTTAACCAGCAAATGGGTTTCGGGAGGAGAGTACCGCTTCACCCTTGATTCTTTAGCTGCAGAGAGTATTTATGGGAATCCGACAAACACGATGGTCCACACCTTCAAAGTAAAAGCGATAGAAGAATATGCCAATCTGCTTGTCCGGACAGCGGGTGTAACCGACCACGCCTTTATTGAGTTGTTGAATGAGTCCGACCAACCCCTTTACAAAACTCCGGTAAAAAATGGCATTGCTTTGTTCCGATATGTCGACCCCGGCACCTACTATATGCGACTGTGTATCGACAGTAATGAAAATGGTGTGTGGGACACCGGTAATTATGGGGAAAAGCGTTCGCCTGAAGAGGTTTATTACTATCCGGGGAATATCTCTTTGCGGGCCAATTGGGATGTAGATCAGGCCTGGGATGTCTTTGCCGTACCGCTTGCCGAGCAAAAGCCCTACGAAATCATCAAAAACAAGCCCAAAATAAAAGAGGAGGATATGCCCGAAGAAGATGAACGGCCTATGTATTCCAATCAACCGACCATTATACGTTGATAATCGGCACACTCCTAAGAGGAGAAACAGCATCGTTCTCTCCATATAACAAGAGTTTATCATCAGCATAGCGCACTTATTGAAATAGAAAAGAGGTTGAGAATATGATAATTAAAAATAAATCTGTATCTTTGCCGCCCATAAAAGGACTATTTCGTTTTCGAACCCTCTTCCTTACATATTATACTATTTGCTGAATCCCGGCTACCCAGGAATAGTTTCCTTCTATACAGGAAGTCTCACCATCGCTGTATGTGCTGCACGCGCCTTTAAGAACGGGACATTACCACAAATGGATTCTACATTGAAAAACTATTATCTATAATTAAATTATGGTATTACTCTTAGTATACCTTTTCCTTGCATTAGGTATATCGTTTATTTGTTCGATATTGGAAGCCGTATTGCTCTCCATGCCCATGTCGTTTGCCACCCTGAAAGAACAAGAGGGAGAGAAGCTGGCCCCCATATTGAAAAAATACAAACAGAATATTGACCGACCTATTTCGGCTATTCTCTCGCTGAACACCATCGCCCACACCATCGGGGCGGCTGGAGTAGGTGCCGAAGCCACAAAGATATTCGGGAATGTCTATTTCGGGGTCGTATCGGTGATTCTCACCATCCTCATTTTAGTGGTCTCCGAGATTATACCCAAAACCATAGGAGCGTCGTATTGGCGGCAATTGGCCCTCATCGCAGTACGGGTCATCCGGCTACTGGTCTGCATCTGCTATCCGTTGGTCCTGCTATCTGAATTAATTACCCGCATTTTCTCCCCGAAAGAGAAAGGGATTGCCGTAAGCCGTGAAGAGGTTTCGGCCATCGTAACCATGGGAGAAGAAGAGGGGGTTATCCAATCCAAAGAGAACAAGGTCATACAGAATCTTATCCGGCTCGGGAATGTGAAGGTAAAGGAGGTGATGACTCCTCGTGTGGTAACAGAGGTCGCCTCAGAAGAGATGACCCTACGGGACTTCTATCAGGAAAAGGCCTATCGTTATTATTCTCGGATTCCCGTGTATGGGAAAGACAAAGACGATATTACCGGCTATGTGTTACGCCGTACCGTTCTTGAAAATCTGACCGAAGACAAATTTGATATGAAACTCAAGGACATACGCCGCTCTATCCCCTATTTCTCCGAGAACAAACCAGTCTCCACCGTTTGGGAAAAGCTGCTCGAACACAAGGAACAGATTGCCCTGATTGTCGATGAGTATGGTTGTTTCTGTGGAATTGCCACTATGGAAGATATTGTAGAGACGATTTTCGGTCTGGAGATTATCGACGAGACCGACAGTGTCGTAGATATGCAACAATATGCCCGTGACCGTTGGTTTGCCCGCCAACAACGATACAATGAGATGTGAAAAAAGGCAAACAAACCGAACACAGATAACCGAGGAGTAGCCAAACCGGATTGACCGATTTAAGATAAATCCGTATCTTTGCAGCAGACCTGTAAGGGGAAATTTCCAGATAAAAAGGCATATGATTTACAAGTATGATTTTTTGGTAATCGGTTCGGGCATTGCCGGAATGAGTTTTGCCCTAAAAGTAGCCCACAAGGGGAAAGTGGCCCTCATTTGTAAAGCCGGCTTGGAAGATGCGAATACCTATTTTGCGCAAGGAGGCATTGCTTCGGTAACGAACCTTGCCGTAGACAATTTCGAAAAACATATCGAAGACACTCTGATTGCCGGAGACCAAATCAACGACCGGGCAGCGGTGGAGAAAGTGGTCCGCGAAGCTCCCGGGCAGATTAAGGAACTCATCCGCTGGGGCGTGGAATTTGACAAAAAGGAGAACGGAGAGTTTGACCTGCATCGGGAAGGCGGTCATTCCGAATTCCGTATTCTGCACCATAAAGACAATACCGGAGCTGAGATACAAACCAGTCTCATCAAAGCGGTAACGTCCCATCCCAACATCACCATCTTTAAAAACCACTTTGCGGTAGAAATCATTACCCAGCATCATTTGGGGATTATCGTAACACGCTATACTCCTGGCATAAAATGTTTTGGAGCCTATGTTTTGGATGAAAATTCGGGAGAGGTGAACACCTTCCTTTCCAAAGTAACGGTAATGGCCACAGGGGGTTGCGAAGCGGTATATTGCAATACGACCAGTCCGCTGGTAGCCACGGGTGACGGCATAGCCATGGTATACCGAGCTAAAGGTGCGGTTAAAGATATGGAATTTATACAGTTCCATCCTACAGCCTTGTACCATCCGGGAGATCGTCCCAGTTTCCTCATCACCGAAGCGATGCGGGGATACGGTGCCGTATTGCGTGGCCTTGACGGGAAAGAGTTCATGCAGAAATATGACCCCCGTCTCTCCTTGGCCCCACGGGACATTGTGGCACGTGCCATCGACAATGAGATGAAGCAACGGGGCGGAGACCATGTCTACCTGGATGTCACCCACAAAGACCCCGAAGAGACCAAACGGCACTTCCCCAATATCTACAAACACTGCTTGGATATAGGCATAGACATCACCAAAGAGTATATTCCGGTAGTTCCTGCGGCACACTACCTCTGTGGGGGCATTAAAGTAAATCTCGACGGCGAGTCAAGCATCCGGCGGCTGTACGCTCTCGGAGAATGTTCTTGCACGGGTCTGCACGGAGGGAACCGCTTGGCCTCCAACTCCCTTATTGAAGCGATTGTCTATGCAGATGCCGCCGCTAAGCATGCCTTGAAAGTGCTCGACCGGTATGACTTCAACACCGACATTCCCGAATGGAATGACGAAGGCACCATTACCAACGAGGAGCGTGTGCTTATTACCCAAAGCATGAAAGAGGTGAACCAAATCATGGAATCGTACGTAGGCATCGTACGCAGCAACGTACGTCTCACCCGAGCTTGGAACCGCCTTGATATTCTCTATGAGGAGACCGAAAGTCTGTTCAAACGGAGTAAGGCTTCCCGTGAAATCTGTGAATTACGGAATATGATTAATGTGGGTTACCTTATCACCCGACAGGCTATGGAACGCAAGGAGAGCCGCGGATTACACTATACCCTTGACTATCCACATCCCAGCAATCAGTAAGGCGGCCTCCTTGTCCTCCCAAGGGTACCCAAGGAGATTACCTCTACAAAATTATTCATAGCTTTGCAGAAAGGAACAAGACTATGGACAAGCTTTCCCAAGACGACAGTACCGACATATTGCTCCATCATGGTATACGGCCCACCGCTGTACGCATCCTCATGTACAAAGAGATGCAGAAATTCCGGGACACCTTCAGTATGACGGATTTGGAGGATAGTCTGGAAAGCGTTGATAAATCTACCATTTTCAGGACTCTTACTCTATTTGCCCGCTACCATCTTGTCCATGAAATAGAGGACGGAAGCGGCTCAAAAAAATATTGTCTGTGTCACAGTCTGGTCTGCAGTCTCGATGAATTGCATTGCCATTTCTACTGCGAATCCTGTCACAAGACCTTCTGTCTGGACCACACCCATATCCCCATTGTACGGTATCCTCAAGGGTTTGAATTACAGAAAATCGATTATCTGCTCAGAGGGTTATGCCCCGTCTGCCGGCAAAAAAAGGCTGAATAAACTTTGCAACCCAGTTGCAAGACTCCTTTCCTACTTTTGTCTTGTCGTCAAAACAGAAGATTATGGAAAAGGAGCAGAAAATCACTATCGCCTGCATTGTGAGCAGTATCGTACTCTTGCTCATCAGCTTTTTTTCCCCTCTCCAGGAGAATATCCGTCTTATCCTATATAGTATCGCCTATCTCCTTGTCGGGGCGGAGATTATTGTCAAAGCGGTACGGAACCTCTTTCATGGCGAACTTTTCGACGAGAATTTCCTGATGTCTGTCGCCACCCTCGGAGCCTTTGCTATCGGAGAATATCCCGAAGCGGTGGCTGTCATGCTCTTCTACCAAATCGGGGAACTGTTTCAAGATATTGCTGTGGAACGCAGTCGCGCCTCGATTACCTCTCTGATGGATATCCGTCCGGACTATGCCAACGTGGAAGATGAACAGAAGGAGTTACGACAAGTCGCTCCCGAGACGGTATTGCCCGGCAGTGTGATTGTCGTCAAACCGGGCGAGAAAATTCCGCTCGACGGTATCGTCCTATCCGGGAACTCCTCTCTCGATACCACCGCCCTTACCGGCGAGAGCCGCCCGTTAGAGGTCTCTGCCGGAGACACCGTTATCAGTGGGAGTCTGAATATGACGGGCATGCTCCGCATCAAGAGTAGCGGCACCTATGGAGAATCGACGGTATCGCAGATACTTGAGTTGGTCGAGCATGCCGAAACAGGCAAAGCTAAAACCGAGAGATTCATCACCCGATTTGCCCGTTGGTATACCCCTATTGTGGTTATCCTTGCCGTACTGCTGGCCATCGTCCCGCCGCTGCTGACTGAAGGAGAATGGCTTTTGTGGCTCAACCGGGCGCTCATCTTCCTCGTCATTTCCTGTCCCTGCGCCTTGGTCGTCTCCGTCCCCCTCACCTTCTTCGCCGGCATTGGAGGCGCTTCCCGACGGGGCATTTTGATTAAAGGGTCGAATTACTTAGAGACCTTGGCACGTCTCCGTACCGTCGTTTTTGACAAAACAGGGACATTGACTCAAGGAAATTTCTCGGTAACCCGCATCTGTCCCGAGAACTTCTCCAAAGAAATCATTCTGGAGCAGGCCGCTTTAGCCGAAGCCTATTCCGACCACCCCGTCGCTCTCTCCCTTCGCCAGGCCTACGCCCAATCCATTGACAAGAAACGGATAACAGAGGTTGAGAATCTCTCCGGAGAAGGAATTCGTGCTATCGTAGACGGACAAACCGTTTACTGTGGCAACGAGAGGCTGATGCACCGGATTGGAATCCCGGTGAGTCCTTGCGAATATACGGGAACGATTATCCACATAAGTATAAATAAAGTATACGGAGGCTTTATCGTCATCACTGATACTGTCAAACCGCAATCGGCCGAAGCCATCGCTCGTCTCCGGCGGGCTGGCATCGAGGAGATTGTCATGCTTACCGGAGACCGGCAAGAGGTTGCTCACGAAGTGGCCCGCACAATAGGCATTGAAGAGGTGCATGCCGAACTCTTGCCCATCGACAAAGTACACTGCATCCAATCCTTGCAAAAAGTTAAAGGGGGCAACAACTCCATCGCCTTTGTCGGTGATGGCATTAACGATGCACCGGTATTGAAACTCTCCGATGTAGGGATTGCCATGGGAGGAATCGGAAGCAGTGCCGCCATCGAAGCCGCCGATGTGGTATTGATGGACGACAATCCCGAAAAAGTGGCCGAAGGGATTGCACTTTCCCGCAAGACCTTACGTATCGCCCGGCAAAACATTGTCTTCGCCATCAGCATAAAAATCCTCGTATTGTTATTGGGGGCATTGGGCATTGCCCATATGTGGGAAGCCATATTTGCCGATGTGGGAGTCACCGTACTGGCCGTGCTCAATGCCTTGCGGGCCATGCGGAACAAGTAGGGACATCCCCATATTTTCAAAAAACAGGGCTATTGCTTGCATAATTTCCAAAAATAGCCTTATTTTGCAGCACTGATATGTGGATGGATTTGGCTGCTTGCAACCACATTAAAAAACTGCTAAAAGGGTAACCCTCAATCTTCGGCACTTCCGCTGAAATTATTTCCATACTTTTTTACAGGGCCATCTCTTATCGGGGATTATTTTTTATAAAACCCTAAGAAATGAACTATCTATTTACCTCTGAATCTGTATCCGAAGGGCACCCCGACAAGGTGGCCGACCAGATTTCCGATGCCCTCCTCGATGAATTTCTCGCCTATGACCCCCAATCGAAAGTAGCCTGTGAAACCTTGGTTACGACAGGGCAAGTCGTCCTGGCCGGGGAGGTGAAATCGAAAGCCTACATCGATTTGCACGAGGTGGCACGGCGAGTCATCAACCGCATCGGATATACGCACAGTGAATATAAGTTCGACGGCGATTCGTGCGGCGTATTCTCGGCCATACACGAACAGTCTCCCGATATCAACAGAGGGGTGGAACGCTCCGACAGTCTGAATCAAGGGGCCGGAGACCAAGGCATCATCTTCGGTTATGCCTGCAACGAGACCGACAACTACATGCCTCTCCCGCTCGACCTCGCCCACCTGCTTTTGCGGGAATTGGCCGCCGTCCGTCGGGAAGGGAAGGAGATGACCTATCTCCGTCCCGATGCCAAATCGCAAGTGACCGTAGAATATGATGAGAAACACCGGCCGGTACGTATCCACACCATCGTGCTCTCGACCCAACACGATGAATTTATTCTCCCGACCGACAATACCCCCGAAGCACAAGCCAAAGCCGACCAAGCTATGGTCGAGCGTATAACCGAAGATGTACGCCACATCCTGTTGCCTCGAGTCATTTCCCAACTCCCTCCCCGAACCCAGGTTCTCTTCGATGACACCCTTATCCTCTATGTCAATCCTACGGGGAAATTCGTCATTGGGGGACCCAACGGGGACACCGGACTGACGGGACGGAAAATCATTGTCGACACCTATGGAGGGAAAGGCGCCCATGGAGGAGGAGCCTTCTCCGGCAAAGACCCTTCCAAAGTAGACCGTTCGGCCGCCTATGCCGCCCGACATATCGCCAAGAATATGGTAGCGGCCGGCATGGCCGATGAGGTGCTCCTGCAAATCTCTTACGCTATCGGAGTGGCAGAACCCATTAGTCTCTTTGTCAATACCTACGGGACCTCTCATCTCTCCCTGAGTGATGCCGAGATTGCCCGAAAAATCAGTGAAATCTTCGATTTACGGCCCAAAGCCATTGAAGAGAAGCTCAAACTGCGTCATCCCATCTACGAAGAGACAGCGGCCTACGGCCATATGGGGCGTAAACCCCGCACCGTGCATAAGATATTCAAATCCCGTTACGAAAAACCCGTCGAAACCGATGTCGAACTCTTCACGTGGGAAAAGCTTGATTACGTCGAGACATTGAGACAAAAATTCGCCTTATAAATTAACGTTTAAATATCCACTGATATGAGCGATACACAACATTTACATCCAGAGACCATCTGCGTACAAGGTTGCTGGAATCCCCGCAAGGGAGAACCCCGTATTGTGCCCATCTACCAAAGCACGACTTTCCGCTATGAAACCAGTGAACAGATGGCGCAACTCTTCGACCTGAAAGAGTCCGGATATTTCTATTCCCGATTACAAAACCCCAACAACGATGTCGTTGCCGCCAAAATAGCCCAACTGGAAGGGGGTGTAGGAGCCATGCTGACCTCATCGGGACAGACGGCCAACTTTTATGCCGTATTCAATATCTGTGAGGCAGGAGACCACTTTATCTCCTCTTCCACCATTTATGGAGGGACTTTCAACCTCTTTGGGGTTACGATGAAAAAACTCGGTATAGAGGTGACCTTTGTGGACCCTGACGCTGACGAGGCGACCATCGAAGCGGCTTTCCGCCCCAATACCAAACTCATCTTCGGAGAGACCCTTTCCAATCCGGGCGTTCATGTGCTCGACATAGAGAAGTTCGCCCACATTGCCCATCACCATGGAGTACCTTTAATCGTGGACAATACCTTCGCCACCCCCATCAACTGCCGGCCTTTCGAATGGGGAGCCGACATCGTCACCCACTCGACCACCAAGTATATGGACGGTCACGCCACCTGTATCGGCGGAGCCGTTGTCGACAGCGGGAATTTCGATTGGGAAGCCCATGCGGACAAATTCCCCGGCTTGACCCGTCCCGATGAATCCTATCACGGCCTTATCTATGCCCAGGCCTTCGGGAAAATGGCCTATATCACCAAAGCCACAGTACAACTCATGCGGGACTTCGGATCCATCCAAGCTCCTCAAAATGCGTTCTTGATAAATCTCGGACTGGAGACCCTGCACCTGCGCATGGCCCGTCACTGTGAGAACGCCCAGAAAGTGGCGGAGTTCCTGCGCACCTGTTCCAAAGTCGCCTGGGTCAATTATCCGGGTCTGAAAGAGGATAAATACTATGCCTTGGCCCAGAAATATATGCCCAACGGCACTTGCGGAGTGGTCACTTTCGGTGTGAAAGGCTCCCGTCAAGAGGCTCTCGATTTCATCGACCGGCTGAAGTTCATCGCCATTGTCACCCATGTGGCCGATGTGCGTACCTGCATCCTGCATCCGGCCAGCCACACCCACCGTCAGCTCAGTGACGAGCAGCTGATTGCCGCCGGAGTGAGTCCCGATTTGATACGGCTCTCTGTCGGGATTGAAAATGTCGATGACATCATTGCCGACTTGAAACAGGCCTTTACCTAAGGCTTTATATTCCCGTTTTTAGGGCAGGAGACTTGGCCCTCTCCTGCCCTGATTTCTTTGTATTCCCTGTTCTCGACAAATAGACGAAGGGAATATTTATGAGGAAAAGGGACAAAGGAATCCTATTTTTTGTGTATGTTTGTACAATAGAGTCGTTCACGAAGAGACATGAAACCCGTTTATCCCCTTATTTCCCTTTGGCTGTTACTCCTGATCGCCTGTAGCGGAGAGAAAAAGAGCCAAGCGTTTTCGCTCACGGCGGAATTCGATGTACCGGACCGGAGTTATCTCTATTTTTGGCAAGAGGAGTACAAGACGGGTATCTCCCTCGATTCGGTCCTGGTCCAAAAGGGGAAAGCCGTCTATCAGGGCAGTTGTGAAGATTTGGCCCGCATTGAAATCACCACCGAAGCGGGAGAACGGTTACTCTCGCTCTATGTCAAGAACGGAGACCGGATAAAGATGAAAGGGCATATTGCCGCTCCCTACGAAATCACTTTCAGCGGCACCCCCGAACAGGAACTTATCGGGAAATTCCGCAACGACAACCACACGTTGTTGAGCCGGGTGGACGAAGGAGACCGTCGTTTCTTCTCCCATTTGGGTGACACGCTATATCGGGACAGTCTGACCGCCTTGCGGGATACGCTGCACCAGCGGGTCATCGATTTCGCCCTGGTCCATCCCGACTCCTACGCCTCCACCCTGCTTATTTATGACTATCTGCTTGCCCCCGAAACGGTCGAGACCGTCGACACCCTCCTGCGGGATTTGGCCCCCGAAGCGAAGCCGGTATCCCTGTTGGCCAAGACCGAACTCTATCTGACCACGATGCGGAAAAATCCGACAGGCAAAGTAATGCCCCACATGACTTTCCGCACCTCGACCGACAGCAGTATCACCACCAGCGGTTTCCGACGGAATACCACCCTTCTGACCGTATGGGCGACCTATGATTCCCTCTCCCGCCGGCAGATGCAGGTATTAAAATTCCTCCGGCAGAAATACTCCCCCTCCTTCCTTCGTATTGTAAGCGTAGCGTTAGACAATGATGAGGAACAGTGGCGGGAAGTATTACGCAACGACTCGCTTGAAGGTTGGCCGCAATGTCTCCTTCGGGAGGGGTGGAATGCCAACCAAGTCGACAACCTCGGTGTGCAGACCCTACCGGCGACATTTGTCCTCAATGGTTCAGGACGCATTGTGGCCAAGAATCTGTACGATGAGGCTCTTGTAGAGGCGGTAGACAACAGTGTCGCCCTCGTAGGAGAAGATACGGTGAAAACCGTCCCGTCGACCCCATCCAAAAACCGTCCTAAAAAGTAAACCCATCATGTTGGTCAAAGTATTCGGAGCCGCCATGCAAGGCATTGATGCCCTTACCGTCACCATCGAGGTAGACTGTTCGCAAGGCATCCATTTCTATATGGTAGGACTGGCCGACACCGCCGTGAAAGAGAGTCACGAACGTATCCGCTCGGCCTTGCAACACAACGGCTACACCTTTCCCCGCCGTCAACTGATTATCAACCTTTCCCCGGCCGATATACGCAAGGAGGGGTCGGCCTACGACCTTCCTTTGGCCATCGGCATCCTGGCCGCCGCAGAAAAGATTTCCGCCGACAAACTCAGCCGGTTTATGGTCATGGGAGAACTTTCGCTCGACGGTTCCATCCTCCCCATCCGAGGCGCCCTGCCCATCGCCATACAAGCCCGAGCCCAAGGATTCGAAGGACTGATTGTCCCCAAAGCCAATGTCCGTGAGGCGGCGGTGGTAGACCGTCTGACCGTCTATGGAGTAGAAAACCTCAAGGAGGTCATTGATTTTTTCAACGGAATGGGAGAACTCCAACCGACCGTCATTGACACCCGAGCCGAATTTTTCGCTTCGCAGAATAATTTTGACCTGGATTTTGCCGATGTCAAAGGACAGGAAAATGTGAAACGGGCCTTTGAAGTAGCGGCCGCCGGAGGGCACAACCTCATCATGATTGGTCCGCCGGGAGCCGGAAAATCGATGATGGCCAAACGCATCTCCACCATACTGCCGCCCCTCACCCTGCACGAAGCCCTCGAAACGACGAAGATACACTCCGTAGCGGGCAAAATGGCCCGCTACAGTTCGTTGCTTACGCAACGTCCTTTCCGTGCTCCGCACCATACCATCTCCAGTGTTGCCTTGGTCGGGGGAGGCTCCTTTCCCCAACCCGGTGAAATCTCCCTCGCCCACAACGGGGTACTCTTCCTTGACGAATTACCCGAATTTTCCCGTCAGGTACTCGAAGTCCTGCGGCAGCCCCTCGAAGACCGCAAAATTGTCGTCTCCCGAGCCAAGTACACCATCGAATACCCTGCCAGTGTCATGCTCATCGCCTCGATGAATCCTTGCCCCTGTGGGTATTACAACCATCCTGAGAAGAAATGTATCTGTCCTCCGGGGGCCGTACGGCGTTACCTCAACCGCATCTCCGGACCGTTGCTCGACCGCATCGACATACAGATAGAGATTGTCCCTGTCCCCTTCGATAAGATTTCCGACACCCGACAAGGAGAGAGCAGTGCCGCCATCCGGGAACGGGTTCTCCGAGCCCGTGAAATTCAGAGCAAGCGGTTCCAGAACCTCCCCGGCATCTACTGCAACGCCCAGATGGAGAGCCGCCAACTGCGTACCTATGCCGTTCCCGATGCCACCGGTCTCGCCCTCTTACAGACCGCCATGAAGCAACTCCACCTCTCGGCACGGGCCTACGACCGCATTCTGAAGGTCTCCCGCACCATTGCCGACTTAGCCGGCAGTGAGGGGATACTCCCAGCCCATATCGCCGAAGCCATCACCTACCGCAACCTCGATCGGGAAAATTGGGCCGGATAATATAAATACACAAGAAGAATTTACTTAGCTGATACGGCTGAAATCAATTTTCCGGCGGAAGAGCTTTTCCAGCCGGCGGGAGAGGACGTAATTGTCAGGCGTTGTCAAATCCGGGTCGGCATCCAGCACCTCCCCGGCAATATCCCGGGCCAACTGCAGAATCTGTCCATCCTTGGCGATATTGGCCACCCGTAGGTCAAAGGCGATGCCGCTCTGTTGGGTTCCTTCCATATCTCCAGGGCCCCGCAGTTGCAGGTCAGCCTCCGAAATTTCAAAGCCGTCGTTGGTCTGGGTCATGATTTCAATCCGTTTACGGGTATCCTCCGTCAGTTTGTGCGAAGTCACCAGCACACAGTACGACTGGTCCGCCCCTCGTCCTACCCGTCCACGCAACTGGTGCAGCTGCGAAAGGCCGAACCGCTCGGCGTTCTCTATGACCATCACCGTGGCGTTGGGCACATTCACCCCTACTTCGATAACCGTAGTAGCCACCATGATGTGCGCTTCCCCGCTGACAAAACGTTGCATCTCGGCCTCCTTCTCCGCTGGTTTCATCTTCCCGTGAACCATGCAGACCACATATTCGGGGAAGACCTCCCGAATCTGACGGAAACCCTCTTCGAGATTTTTCAAGTCTATCTTTTCACTCTCCTGTATCAACGGATAGACGATATAAATTTGCCGCCCCTGTTCGATTTGCCGGCGGATGGCGGCATACAGTTCGCCCCGTTGGTTGTCGTAGCGGTGGATAGTCGTGACCGGTTTCCGTCCCGGGGGAAGTTCATCGATGACCGAGACATCCAGGTCACCGTAGAGCGTCATGGCCAACGTTCGGGGAATCGGCGTGGCGGTCATGACCAGGACATGGGGCGGACGGCCGTTTTTCCGCCACAACCGCGAACGCTGTTCCACCCCGAAACGGTGCTGCTCGTCAATCACCACAAACCCCAAATTGGCGAAGTTGACGGTATCCTCCAACAAGGCATGCGTACCGATGAGGATTTTCACCTCGCCCGACAACAACCCCGCATGGATTCCTTCCCGCTCCTTCCGGCGGGTCGAACCGGTCAGCAGTTCTATGCGCACCCCGAGCGGACGCAACATCTCGCTCAAGGTCTCGTAATGTTGGGTAGCGAGAATTTCAGTCGGAGCCATGAGGCACGCCTGATAGCCGTTGTCAACCGCCATAAGCATAGCCATCAGCGCCACCAAGGTCTTTCCGCTCCCCACATCGCCTTGGAGCAGGCGGTTCATCTGCCGACCGCTTCCCACATCCGTCCGAATCTCCTTCAGAACCCGTTTTTGTGCTCCGGTCAACTCAAAGGGGAGACACTCTCGGTAGAAGCGGTTGAAATACTCCCCGATAACCGTAAAGGGAAATCCGTCCAACGCCCGTCTCCGTTGGCGGGTATAGCGCAGAATATTGAGTTGCAGGTAAAAAAGCTCTTCAAATTTGAGCCGGAACTGTGCTTTTCGCAGCAGGTCGGGCGAAGGGGGAAAATGAATGTTATACAGAGCCTCTCCGAGGTAAATCACCTGTGCCCGAGCAATGACGGCGGCGGGCAGCGTCTCCGGCAACTTGCGGGGAACGATTTTCCACAACGTGGAGATGATTTTCTGTATGGCCTTGGAGTTGAGGAAGTGGCTCCGCATCTTCTCGGTCGTTGTATAGTAGGGCTGCAACCCGCTATAGCCGTCAATCTCCGTATCGACGGCATCGATTTCGGGATGGGCGATATTGAGGCGGTTGCCGAAGAGAACCGGACGGCCGAAGAGGGTATACTCCCGCCCCGGCTGGTACCGCTCCTCTATATATTTAATTCCTTTGAACCAGACCAGTTCGATAGTTCCCGTATCGTCGGCAAAGAGGGCGGTGAGCCGCCGCTTGCGTCCCTCCCCCTGCGTCTCATAGCGCATAATCTTGCCCCGCAATTGGATATAGGGCATCGTTCCGGTGACCTCCCGAATGGTATAGGTATGCGAACGGTCGATATATTTATAAGGGATATAGTAGAGCAAATCCTCATAAGAGTAGATTCCCAACTCCTTGTTCAGCAATTCGGCCCGCTTGGGCCCCACCCCGGGGAGGAACTTGATGTCGTTCATCGAGAGGTCACTCATGGGCGCACAACGTTTCGGCCACCATCAAATCGTAAGGAGTAGTGATTTTCAAGTTCCGGGTCTCCCCTTCAATCAGCGTTACGGGATATCCGACCGCCTCGACCACCGAAGCATCGTCGGTAAACTCCTCCCGATACGGCTGTCGGTAAGCCGCCCGTAAAATATCCGCCACAAAAATCTGGGGGGTCTGCACGCTCCGATAGTCGGCTCTGCGTACGGCCACACCGCTTCCTCCATCGGTGACACAGCGCAGCGACTCCACTACCGGCATCACGGGAATCGCCGCCCCACTCCGTGCGGCCTCGGTAAAGGCTCTCTCTATCAACTGATGAGAGACAAGGGGGCGCACCCCGTCGTGTACGGCAATAAGACGTACCTCCGCCGAGATTTCTTGTAGGGCATTATAGACCGAATCAAAACGGGTAGCACCTCCGGAAATCAACCTGTGAGGCACGATAAAAGACTGTTGCTCGCACAACTTCTTCCAATAGGGGATATAGGCTTGGGGCAACGCCAGCACAAACTCCATCTCCTCCTCATAGTGGTAAAAGGCCAACATAGTACGCATCAAGAGCGGTATTCCCCCGATGGGGAGGAATTGTTTGGGAAACGACCTGCCCATCCGCTGGCCGATTCCGCCCGCCACCACAATCACACCTTTTTTCATAGCGACAAATTATCCTAAACAAATATACAAAAAAAATCAAAAAACTCCAAACCCCGCTCCCTGCCCCTTAGCCTGTTAAGAATTTACATCTTTGGTTGAAAGAGGTAGTAAAGATAAATTTATAAATTTATTAAGACCTTAGTAATATCCTGTTTCCTATTGAAAATACTCTTTCTGGCAAGTCTGCTCTTTGGGGCACAATTCGACCTTTGGGCCTATGACTTTGCAGCGAATGGTATCTACTGCAGCATACCCTCACCTCCCACCGGCACTTATATATTCGACAATTCCTTAAATGCGGCAGGTCAGTTTGTGAAAATTATTTGCCCGGGAATTCATATACCTTCATCAACTCATCTACCAGAGCAGTGGTGCGAGCCTTGATGTTCTCCACAGTCCACATATTTTTGTCGGCTATCTCACTATTGATTTCAAGACCGTTCTTATAACCGATATAGCGTCCGTCTTTGCTCTTGCGGTCACGTTTCTCCTCGAACGACTTGTTGCCCAGCGTACTGTTATAGCCTGTAATGGTGAGGTTGCCTATCTTGTGTGTATATTCTTCAAGGTATTTGCGAGCCAAATCTTTATTACCGCCGGCTATCATATTCACCCAACATGGAGGGATGTTCTCCCCTTCCGGGAAGATATGCTCAATCGTCCAGACAAATTTTTTGTCGGAACGTTCCCATAGGTCGGTCCAGGTCTCCTGAGTCATGGCCGATTCCGCAAGCTTACAAAGGATATAACGTGTCGCACTCGCATTATCTTTATAGACATCTCCCTCCAAACTACGACGGAACTGCTCATCGGAAGCGCAATTGGCAGGAAGACTCAACACGTCAACTATCAGTGTCGTCACGTCATTACCGGTAGGCCTTGAATCTTCAATCCTACTGATGATATCCATGAAGATGCGTGTCAGGTCACGTGTACTCGGATAGTCCGTGACATTCCTGCGGACAAAATATCTGGTAAGCAAACGGATGTGTTCGTTAATCTGCCCTTCAGTGATTCCAAGATTATTCTTGTTTCTCATCAGATACATAAGAAGCAGGTAAGAGGGTGCGCCTTGTATATGATCAAGGTCTTCCAGTGCCTTGCGATAAGTTGTTTCTGTTGAGTCTTGAAGAATAAGCCAAGAATAAATCTGCCCGCAAGTCAGTATATCCTCAAGAAACGCAGAGAGATCTTTCTTGATAAGACTCTCGAATATATTAAGTAAATTCGAACGGGTAGCCATAGCTCCAAGAGGGTCTTTTTTCCGATTATTGTCAGTCTGGAAAGGCACATTCAGACGGTGCTTGAAGGCGTTGTAATACTGACGGAAGAAACGTTCCTGGACGTTATAATCATCGGAAAGGTACCCCAAGAGCGTCTGCCAACAGTTGAAACAATCATCACCGGTCTTATTGTTGCTGTTGCTTTCTGCACGCTCCATAATAAGATTCTTCATCAAGTCTATCGCTGTCAAAGGAGTGCCTCGGTTGTTCAGTGACTCAAAGAGCATATAAGCATCGGAGTGCGTGGAGACCTCTATCTTGACCAGCATGGCCTGCTTCACCTTGTCATACAGATCCAACATGAATTTGACAGCACTTTTGCCATTCACTTTCTTCGCTTCTTCATCTATATCTGTATCTATACGATTCAGAAAATAGGTGTAGCATCGGGCTATCTTTCTCATGGGGTAATAAGGATGCTTAGGAGCAGGAGCCTTTCGTAGACCCGCCTCATTCATCAGACAGTCAAAATCATCCCTGTTGTGATTTTGCACCTGCGGTACCAGCTTCATTTCGTTGGGAGAGTCATCACTCTTCAGTGCCTTTTTAAGTAATGGTAGCTCATCCTCATCCTCTTCGCTCAAATCAGCTTTATGCTCCTTCAACCGAGTATATATTGCCGCCAGGAACAGACTGAGGGTAATCAACCGTTGCTGCCCGTCTATCACTTCCAGAGAAGGTTTGATGGCGTCACCTAAAGGAATACATATGATAGAGCCTATGAAATATCCGGCATTGTTCTCACTGATATCATCGTAAAGCGCCTCCCACTCATGATAACTCCACGTGTATTCACGCTGATATTTGGGAATGACATAGTAGAAGTTTCCGTTCGATGAGAGGATTTCATAAAGATGGTACTTATTAACACTCTGTATCATATTTTTTTGTGTTGGTTTTATCTTATATTTTGAAATATCTATTATGTTGTATACAAATATAATAATTTTATTAGTATATTTGTATATTTGAAGCTAAAAATTAATTTTAATCCTATTTTTATGAAAAAAATGCTCTTTTTTGTAAGCCTGCTCCTCTGTTCACCACTCAATCTTTGGGCTTACGATTTTGAAGTAGATGGTATCTATTACAACATCTCAGGGTCAGAAGCTACCGTGACCTACAAAACCTCCTCTTACGATTCCTATTCAGAAAGTGTCATCGTTCCCGAAACGGTCACCTACAATTCAGTGACATATCCTGTCACCTCCATCGGAGACTGGGCATTTCAGTATTGCACGGGACTCACCCAAATAACTATCCCCGAAAGCGTCACCTCTATCGGCAGTGGTGCGTTTTACGATTGCTGGAAACTGACCTCGATAACCATCCCTGAAGGTGTAACCTCCATCGGCGGTTCTGCGTTTTACGGTTGCACGGGACTGACGGAAATCACCTCCAAGAATCCGACTCCACCGACTATAAACAGCTATACATTTTATGGTGTGGATAAAATCAACTGTATCCTCATTGTCCCAACGGGATGTGAAAAAATGTATGCCTTAGCCGATTATTGGAATGAATTCTACTCCGCCAATAAAGTGAACGATATCTATTATATCTTTTCAGGGTCGGAAGCTTTCGTGACCTACAAAACCACCGACTACAACTCCTATTCAGGAAGCATCATCGTTCCCGAAACGGTCACTTACAACGGAGCGGTTTATCGTGTCACCGGAATCGGGAACTCCGCCTTTCGAGATTGTACGGAATTGATGGATGTAACACTGCCCAACAGTATAATCTCTATCGGAAATTATGCATTTGACGGATGTAACAGTTTGACGGACATCACCATTCCTGATAATGTCACTGAAATCGGTGACTATGCATTTTCCGGTTGCACAGGCTTGATGGAAATCACCTCCCAAGCCACAACTCCACCGACTATATACAGCCATACATTTGAAGGCGTGGACAAAACTGAATGTACCCCCAATGTTCCGACGGGATGTGGGGAAATCTATGCCCAGGCCGATTATTGGAGTGAATTCTATTCCGCCGGGAAAGTGGATGGCATCTATTATCTCTTTTCAGAATCAGAAGCTTCCGTGACCTACAAAACCATCGACTACAACTCCTATTCAGGAAGCATCATCGTTCCCGAAACGGTTACCTACGGCGAAAATATTTATCGTGTCACCGGAATCGGGAGCTCCGCCTTTCGAAATTGCACGGGATTGACCGATGTAACACTGCCCAACAGTATAACCTCTATCGGGATATATGCATTTTACAACTGCAGTAATTTGACAGAAATCACAATTCCCGACAATGTCACTTCCATCGGCAGTTCTGCTTTTTACAAGTGTTCTGGATTGACTGAAGTAACCCTTGGCAGCAATGTCACATCCCTTGGAGTGCTTGTATTTTACAACTGCACAGGCTTGACAGAAATCACCTCCAAGACCTCGACACCACCGACTATATACAGCAATACGTTTAGTGGTGTGGATAAAACTTCTTGTATTCTCAATGTTCCAACGGGCTGCAAGAGTCTCTACGCCCAAGCCACCTATTGGAAAGATTTCTACACCATCAACGAAGTGGACTTTACAGAGGAATCAACCGGCATCAGAGAGATTTCCATGAATGCAGAGACGGTTATCAGCTTTGAAGCGGGAGCTATTGTGGTTCAAGGCGAGAATCTGCCGGTATCGGTCTATGACCTGACCGGACGGTTGCTCCGCCAAGAGACGGTTCAACAGGAGAAGCGGATTGACCTCCCCGCCGGTTGCTATATCGTCAAGGCCGGCAACACCACACAAAAATTTCTGTTGGGGAATTGATTCCCTTTCAATCTATAGGGAGAAAGGGGCTGGATAATTTCATATCCGGCCCCTTTCCTTGTTAACACAATAATATAATAATTTGAATCTAAATTTGTATACCGTTGTAAAAATTTGTTTTTTTTTACAATAAAGGCTACTTTTGCAGCAAAAGAACGGGGTATGAAAAAGCGGAAATCCCTATTTCTTATCTGGATGCTGGCCCATCTTATCGTATGGGTCCACGCCACCATCCCCCACCATCACCACAGCCGGCTTTTTGTTGCGGTCGTCCACTCCTTCGGCTCCGAATTTCTCACCCTACTTGACCATACCCACGAGGAACGGGCATCGGAAGCGGGTTATACCGAAGGGATAGATTATGTCGGGCAAGCGGTGGAGACCTCTTCGCTCCTGCAGATTGAAAGAGGCGGCACCCTGATACTCACCCCGAATGACTTTCTGTGCCACGCTGAGCTGGCGGAAATCTCCGAATCGGAAAAAACTCTCTTGCCCCTCTGTTCTTTTGTTCCTAAGCCCTATATTGTCGGTCCGCCCCCGCTGACAGGAGTCTGGACGACCATCGGACGTTCCCCGCCTCTCTGCTGATTTTTCGATTCCTCTTCCTCCTGGAAGAGAACAAAAACTCAGTAAAAATCCATCGTATAAGATGCCGGAAAAGCCTCTCTCCACTGAGAGAAGGCCATGCACTTGGGATTGACCCCTCAGAGGGAGGTGCCTCCGTTGTACCTCTTGCATCCAAACGATGACAAAAAACAGAAATATGGAACGTTTTATACAATTTTTGGAAGGCCTTAAAATGACCATTATAGGGGGAGTAGCCCTTGCCGTCAGCCTGGTTTTACTGCTCAACGACATCCAAGTCACTATTGACCCCGCCTGGATTACCGTCCTGATTTCAGGTATTCCCCTGCTCTACCTCGCCCTCACTCGGCTAATTTTCCAACGGGCCATTACTTCGGCTCTCCTCATTTCCATCGCCATGATAGCCTGTATCTACATCGGCCAACTCTTTGCCGCCGGAGAGGTCGCCTTTATCATGGCTATCGGTGATTTGCTGGAACAATACACCGTAAGACGGGCCAAAAGGGGAGTCAGCCAACTGATAAGCCTGGCCCCGGAACAGGGTCGCCGCATCACTCGAAAAGAGGGGGTGGAACAGGAGGAGGTTGTTCCCATCGCCGAGATAAGGAAAGACGACATTGTACGGGTACTCCCCGGGGAACGGATTACCGTAGACGGGGAAATCGTGTACGGGAACAGTTCGGTTGACCAATCTATCCTGACGGGGGAGTCGCTGCCGATTGACAAGAGTGTAGGAGACCCCGTCTTCTGCGGGACCATGAACGGATACGGTTCCGTGGATATCCGGGCCACGAAGGTGGGACGGGATTCGTCGTTACAGCGGATGATTGACCTGGTGAAAGAGGCCGAAAACAAAAAAGCCCCTACACAACGCATCGTAGACAAATGGGCGGCCTGGCTTGTCCCCATCGCCCTGCTTATCGCCCTGGCCACCTATTTCTTCACCGGAAATCTGACTCGGGGGGTAACCATCATGGTGGTCTTCTGCCCTTGCGCCCTGGCTTTGGCGACTCCTGTCTCCATTGTGGCGGGCATCGGACAAGCCACGAAATTCGGTATTCTGATAAAGTCGGGAGAGGCTTTGGAAGAGATGGGGAAGGTTGACTGTATCACGTTCGACAAGACCGGAACACTCACCGAGGGACTTTTAGCGGTCTGCGACCTGCGGAGCTTCCTTCCCGAAATGACTCCAGAGGAGATTCTCCGGATAACGGCAGTGGCGGAAGCCCGTTCGGAACATCCCATAGGTAAAGCGATTGTCAAACAATTCCTGACCCAAGGGGAAGCTCTTCCTGCCGGAGAGAATTTTCGGGTATTCCCCGGCAAAGGGGTCTGCGTCGACTGGGAAGGGAAAAGCGTACTCTGCGGCAAAAGTGATTTCCTGAGAGAGAACGGCGTTGCCCTCTCTCCCAAGATAGAGGAGGCCTTAGAGACCTTGCGCCAAGAGGGGAAAGCGGCGGTCCTGACCAGCCTTGACGGACAGTGTGCCGGACTGATTGCCCTCTCTGATGTCATCCGTCCCGCCGCCTCGAAGATGGCGGCCGAACTGAAACAGATGCAGGTGGAGGTGGTGGTGCTGACCGGGGATAACCGCCAAGCCGCCCGTCACTTCGCCGAACAGGTGGGGATTGAGAACATCGAGGCGGAACTGTTGCCTGCAGAAAAGGTGGATGCCATCACAAAACGGCAAAAAGCGGGGAAGAGGGTCTGCATGATTGGAGACGGAGTGAACGACGCTCCCGCCCTGAAGACCGCCCACGTAGGCGTGGCTATGGGGAGTATGGGAAGCGACATCGCTATCGACTCGGCCGACATCGCCCTGATGGGGGACGACATCTCCAAGATTCCCTATCTC
The DNA here is from genome assembly GCA_021199145.1 of Porphyromonadaceae bacterium. Lineage (GTDB taxonomy): Bacteria > Bacteroidota > Bacteroidia > Bacteroidales > UBA11471 > Caccoplasma. The sequence goes on from JAJQIP010000021.1 coordinate 34,920, forward strand.
AAACGGCTCTCCAAGGCGGTCATCCACTCCATCAAGGTGAACATCTCCCTCTCGATGGCCATCAACGCTGTGGCTATCACCCTCTCGATTTTGGGTCTGCTCAACCCAATGACGGGAGCCTTGGTACACAACGCCGGTTCGGTCTTAGTGGTCCTCAACGCCGCCTTGCTGTACGACAGGAAAATATGAGGACAAGACAAGAAGAAACGTTTTGCGGGGGAAAATTTTCCTCCGCAAAACGGACAATTTCTCCGGCCAAATCACTACCTTGCGGACTCCTTCTACCGGACTTTGGAAAATGAAATCCTCCCTATTTCGAACCGGAATATTTTCCTTTTTTCTTCTGTGTACCTTTTTCTCTTTGAAGGCACAGGAAGCGGATTCCCTCCTCCAACGGCACATAACCCTGCAACAACAGAACCTCAGTCTCAACAAGGAATTACCGCTGATACTGAGCATCGACGACTCCGCCACCTATAGCCAACGGCTCAAACAGGAATATGGCATCGCACCGGCGGGGGAACTCTATGGGGATGTGTGGGTGAACCGCTGGGTGAATCCCTATCGCCAAGCCGGCATTGTGTTACCGGACTCTTTTGCCATCCACGTGGGCAATTACTGTATGCCCATCATCGGGAAAAAGACCTCCGACTACGGATTCCGCCACTACCGCATGCATCGGGGGGTTGATTTGAGACTGGCCATCGGAGATACCGTGCGCACAGCCTTTGCCGGACAGGTACGCTTCACCAACTACGAACGGCGGGGATACGGCTACTATATCGTCATCCGCCATGCCAACGGATTGGAGACCGTCTACGGACACCTCTCCCGTTTCCTGGTGAAAGAGGGGGATATCGTGAAAGTGGGCGAACCCATTGCCTTAGGGGGGAATACCGGCCGCTCCACCGGGTCGCACCTTCACTTCGAGATACGGTTTTTAGGGTTGGATCTCAACCCCAACGAACTGTTCGACTTTCAAAACAACACCATCCGCAACGAAGTGTTCATGTTCCGCTCGGCTCCCTATCGGAAAGGGACGGAAACTTACTATGCCAACGGGGTCACCTATTCGGTCTACCGAGTGAAGAAGGGGGATACCCTCTCGGGTATTGCCCGCAAATACCGCACCTCGGTGAATACCTTGTGCCGGCTGAACAAAATAAGCCCCAAACGGACCTTGAAAATCGGGCAGCCTATCCGCATTGACTGAGCCGTCGGCCGAAACGTTTTCTCCCGACTCTTAAAATAACCAAAAAATATGTAATTTTTTCACGCTTTAGCGAAAGATTTTGTTAGGATTATCCCTACCTTTATAGCAAATTTTAATTCATAACATTATGGAAACACCTCTGTTTTGGATTGTGCCGGCAGCTTCGATTTTGGCCTTGCTGCTGGCATTTTATTTTTTCAAGCAAATGATGCGGAAAAGCGAAGGTACCGATACGATGCAACGCATTGCCTCGTATGTACGTACCGGAGCCATGTCGTATCTGAAACAACAGTACAAGGTGGTTGCCCTTGTGTTCCTTGCATTGGTCATTATCTTCTCGATTATGGCCTATGGGTTCAACCTGCAGAACCATTGGGTTCCAGTCGCCTTCCTGACAGGCGGATTCTTCTCCGGCTTGGCAGGATTCCTGGGAATGAAGACGGCCACGTATGCCTCGGCCCGTACAGCCAATGCCGCCCGCCAGTCGCTTAACGGCGGTTTGCGTGTCGCTTTCCGGAGCGGAGCCGTGATGGGTCTTGTCGTAGTGGGACTTGGACTTCTCGACATTTCGTTCTGGTATCTCCTGCTCAACCACTGCATTCCGAGTGATGCCTTGAATCCCTCTGCGAAACTCTGCGTCATCACCACCACCATGCTTACTTTCGGAATGGGTGCTTCGACACAAGCCCTCTTTGCCCGTGTGGGCGGTGGTATCTACACCAAAGCCGCTGACGTAGGGGCCGACCTTGTGGGGAAAGTCGAAGCGGGTATTCCCGAAGACGACCCGCGTAACCCCGCCACCATCGCCGATAACGTGGGTGACAACGTAGGCGATGTCGCCGGTATGGGTGCCGACCTCTATGAGTCGTATTGCGGCTCGATATTGGCCACAGCCGCTCTCGGAGCCGCCGCTTTTGCGACAGGAGACAACAGCTCCATGCAATTCAAAGCGGTCATCGCCCCGATGCTTATCGCCGCTGTCGGCATAATCCTTTCGATTATCGGCATATTCTCCGTCCGGACACGCGACGATGCCAAACTGAAAGATCTGCTCAAAGCGCTCTCTCTGGGTACCAACTTGAGTTCGGTCCTAATTATTGCCGCTACCTTCCTCATTTTATGGGTTTTGAAATTACAAAATTGGTACTTTATCGGTTGTTCTGTAGTCATCGGACTGTTGGTCGGTGTCGTTATCGGCCGCTCTACCGAATATTACACTTCACAGTCGTATCGGCCTACACAGAAATTGGCTGAAAGCGGCAAAACGGGTCCGGCCACGGTCATTATTTCCGGAATCGGATTGGGAATGATTTCAACCACAATCCCTGTATTGTCGGTGGTATGCGGAATTATTCTCTCCTATTGGTTTGCGGCAGGATTTGACTTTGCTAATGTCTCCATGGGACTTTACGGCATTGGTATCGCAGCTGTCGGAATGTTGTCGACCCTGGGCATCACCTTGGCTACCGACGCTTACGGACCTATTGCCGACAATGCCGGCGGAAATGCCGAAATGAGCGAATTAGGCGAAGATGTACGTGCCCGTACCGACGCTCTCGACTCGTTAGGCAATACCACCGCTGCCACAGGAAAAGGCTTTGCCATCGGTTCGGCCGCCCTCACAGGACTTGCCTTATTGGCCTCCTACATTGAAGAGATTCGGATTGGCCTTTCCCGCCTAGGACAAGAGACCATCGCTCTGGGTGAACGGGTGGTTGATATCCATTCGGCCTCCTTCACCGATTTCATGCAATACTACGACATCACGCTGATGAACCCCAAAGTCCTCTCCGGAATTTTCATCGGCTCCATGATGGCCTTCCTCTTCTGCGGTTTGACCATGAATGCCGTAGGACGGGCAGCCGCCCACATGGTGGAAGAGGTACGCCGCCAATTCCGGGAAATCAAGGGAATCCTTACGGGAGAAGCACAACCCGACTATGCCCGTTGCGTGGAGATATCGACCAAAGGGGCACAACGGGAAATGGTATTCCCCTCGCTCTTGGCCATCATTGTTCCTATCGCAACCGGTTTGATATTCGGAGTACCCGGGAACATCGGACTGCTGGTCGGCGGACTGGGTGCGGGATTCGTTCTTGCCATCTTCATGGCCAACGCCGGAGGTGCCTGGGACAATGCCAAGAAATATACCGAAGAGGGTAACTTCGGAGGGAAAGGCAGTGAAGTGCACAAAGCTACCGTGGTAGGTGATACCGTGGGAGATCCCTTCAAAGATACGTCCGGCCCGAGCCTCAACATCCTCATCAAACTGATGAGCATGGTATCCATTGTGATGGCGGGTCTCACCGTTGCCTGGAGCCTCTTCTAACCTAAGCCTTCTAATCATTATATATAGGCTAACCGCCTTGGAATTCCGTTCCAAGGCGGTTATTTTTTGCTAAATCTCCCTCTCCTACTCCTTCTTCGGTATTATTAACATAATTTAACGAATAGTTTCTTTACTTTTTCTTATCCACTAAAACATATTTGTAAAATCTATTATTCTACCAATTCTCGCGTTTTTTCATAGCTCTATTTATTGATTCATAGCTATTTGCAGTTTATAGCAAGGCCCTTGAAGGTGAATGTCGGAATCTGCTTTTTGTCCAATTTTTTAAAAGATAACTCGCTTAAAAAGAATATTTTTAACCTCCTATTTTTAATTATCTGAAAATTTTTCTAACTTTGGATGCCTTAATTAGGCAACAATCAACACTTTCTGCTTCTGAAACATGGACAACACGCTCAAACATCTATACCTAAAAGACACCACTTTTGCCAACCTCATGCAAAAAAGGGTCTTCAATGTCTTGCTGGTAGCCTCTTACTACGATGCCTTCATCTTGGAAGAAGACGGACGGGTCGATGAGCAAATCTTCTATGAATACACTTCGCTCAACCTGAGTTCTCCTCCTCGAATCACGCAAGTAAGCAATCTTGAGGAGGCATTCAAGGAACTGTCGTCCAAACATTTTGACATTATCATCACCATCCCCGATGTCGAACATAGTCCGACCTACGAGTGGGCTAAAGAGATAAAACATCACTACCCCGACATTCCTATCGTGTTGCTGACCCCCTTCTCGCAACAGGTCACCCGCCGACTGAACAAGGAGGACCTCAGCGGTATCGACTATGTATTCAGCTGGTTGGGCAATACCGACCTGCTCCTGGCCATCATCAAACTGCTCGAAGACGATATGAACATCGAGGAAGATATTGCGTCTGGGGTACAAATCATCTTGTTAGTCGAAGACTCCGTCCGTTTCTACTCTTCCATACTTCCCCATCTGTACAAATTTGTGCTGAAGCAATCCCAAATCTTCTCGACCGAAGCCCTCAACGAACACGAACAGATGCTGCGCATGCGGGGACGACCCAAGATAAAACTGGCCCGCTCCTACGAAGAGGCCATGGAACTATATGACAAATATGCGCACGACATGTTGGGGATCATCTCCGACGTCTCGTTTCTCCATAACGGAGAGAAAGATTCCCAAGCCGGGATTAAGTTCTGTACCTATGTACGGGAAAAAGACCCCTTCATCCCTATCATCATCGAGTCGTCCGAAACCCAAAACGCCACGAAAGCAGCGGCTCTCAACGCTGATTTCCTGGACAAGAATTCCCCAAAACTGCCGGTAGACCTGCGCAACGCCGTTCTACGCAACTTCGGATTCGGGGATTTTGAGTTCATCGACCCGGAGAGCGGGAAAGTCATCACCTGTATCAAAGATTTGCAAGACCTGCAAAAAAACATTCTTTCCGTACCGGCCGAATCCCTCCTGTACCACGCTTCCCGCAACCATATCTCACGGTGGCTCTACTCACGAGCCCTCTTCCCGTTGGCCGAACTGGTGCGGAGACGGAGTCCGAAAACCCTCGAGGATATTCCTGAAATTCGCCAGGAAATCTTTGACTTTATCGTCCTTTACCGCAAAATGAAAAATCGGGGGGTAATCGCTGTCTTTGAACGGAACCGCTTTGACCAGTATTCCAACTTCGCCCGGATTGGAGAGGGTTCACTGGGAGGAAAAGGACGGGGACTGGCCTTTATCGACTCCCTCATCAAACGCCACCCCATTCTCGAAGATTACGAAAATGTGTGCGTATCTATCCCGAAGACTGTCGTGCTCTGTACCGACCTCTTCGACGAGTTTATGGAGAGCAACAACCTTTATCAGATTGCCCTGTCCAATATTCCCAACGACGAGATTCTGCAACACTTCCTCAAAGCGAAGCTTCCCGTACGGCTCAAAGAGGATATCCTCTCCTTCTTCCAGGTTGTAAAGAGTCCGATTGCCATACGTTCTTCCAGCTTGTTGGAGGATTCCCACTACCAACCTTTCGCCGGCGTATATTCGACCTATATGATTCCCTTCCTGGAGGACAAGGAGGTGATGTACCGCATGCTCTCTGATGCCGTCAAAGGGGTATATGCCTCGGTATTCTACTCCGACAGCAAAGCCTATATGACTGCCACCTCGAATGTCATCGACCAGGAAAAAATGGCCGTCATCCTGCAGGAGGTCATCGGGAACCAATATGGAGACCGCTATTATCCCTCGTTCGCTGGGGTAGGCCGTTCTCTCAATTACTACCCCATCAACGACGAAAAGCCGGAGGACGGCGTTGCGGACATTGCTGTGGGATTAGGTAAATACATTGTCGATGGAGGGAAGAGTCTGCACTTCTCCCCTAAACATCCCAATAAAGTGTTGCAAACCAGCACTCTTGATCTTGCCCTACGGGACACACAGACACAATTCTATGCACTTGATTTGAAAAACAAAGGCGACCACTACGAAGTAGACGACGGTTTTAACCTGTTGCATTTGTCCATACGGGATGCGGAGGCCGATAACTCCCTACGGGGCATGGTATCTACCTTCGACCCCAACGACCAGGTCATCCGGGACGGCTACTACGAAGGGGGAAGAAAGGTGGTGACTTTTGCCAACATCCTACAACACAACACCTTCCCTCTCGCCCCTCTCTTGACGATGATGCTTGAATATGGATCGTACGATATGGGCAGGCATGTGGAAATCGAATTTGCCGCCCTCCTGCCCAATAAAAAGCATCCGCAGGGGGCTCTCTATTGGTTGCAGATACGTCCCATTGTCGACACCAAGGAGATGCGGGATGACGAGATTGACGAAGTCGCTGAAAAGGATTTACTGTTGAAGACCTCTTCGGCATTGGGACACGGCATTATGTCGGGACTCCATCATGTCATCTATGTGAAGAGCGACGGATTCCTCTCGTCGAACAATTCACTCATCGCCCGTGAAATAGAGAAGATAAACAAGACATTTCTCGAACGGGGAGAAAATTACATCCTCATCGGTCCGGGCCGGTGGGGATCCAGCGACCCTGCCTTGGGAATTCCCGTCAAATGGCCGCATATCTCCGCCGCCCGCCTTATTGTGGAGACAGCGTTGTCGCGTTACTTCATCGAACCCAGCCAAGGGACACATTTCTTCCAGAACCTCACATCGTTTGGAGTCGGCTATTTCACCCTCAATCCGCAAATCAACGGCTCCTTCTACGATGAAGATTTCCTGAACAGCCAAAAAGCCGTTCAAGAGACACAATTCCTCCGGGTGGTACGTTTCGACCAGCCACTTACAGTAAAAATAAACGGGAAAAAGAGCTTAGGTATTGTCATAAAGCCCAATGTAATAACCACCTAAAAACTTTTCGCTATGAGTTTTGTAAAGTCCATCTTACAACAATGGCGGGAACGGCCCATCAAAAAAACTACATCTTCCGATACCCCCGCCTCCTTATCGGTTCAACTCCCAAATGCCAACTACGCCGAACAGCATCTGGTTGAAGCCATCGCCTCCCAAATCAACGATGCCTTAGAACAGGGCGAAACCATTTCGAACCTCAATACCGAAACCATCTTCAGACGGTTAGCCGAAGGTATCGACCTATTCAAACAGGAGCTATACGACATCACCCGCAACGAACTTTCCGAGAAATGGGAAGAAAAAGAGACACAACACCTTTCGGAGATAAGCAAACTGCAAAAACAAAATGCAGAACTATCCGGGAAACAGATTGAAATCGAAAAACGGTATGCCAGTGCCGAACGGCTCCGCAAGACGCTAAGCACCCGCATTCACGACCTTGAAAACGAATTGGTGACCGCCCGAAGCGAATATGAGCGGGATATCGAAGACAAATTGCGGCAAATCAACAAAATAAAAGTCTCCGCATTAGGAATCAACGCCAAACGAGAGAAAAAAGAGGAGGAAAAAGTTTTCGACTGCCGCACCCTGGACGAAGGGAAAAATGAAGAGGCCGTTGTGGTAAAACACCGCTATGCCTCCTTGGTAGCCAAACTCAACAAAGCCCAAGACACACTACAAGAGCTACGTAAGGAAAACCGGAATCTCATGAAACGAGACTCACGCCACCAACAACGCATCAAAGAATTGCAAGCCCAACTGCATAGTCTCCGCAAAGGTCCTCACACCCCTTCCAGAGAACCGAATCCCTCTCCCATAACACACCCAAGGTCACAAGCCCCTCATCGTTCCAACCGAGGGGCATCCCCCTTACATTTTACTGACTAAACCACATCATCTCTATCTAAAAAAGAGGGAAACCGTATGTCAAAAATCATCTATTCGGGAACTAAATTCCGGGAATTTCTCTCCAGAAGAGGAATCACCTACCAAGAAGCTTCGAATTATTTAGGTATTGACAAGAATACCATCAGCAAAGTTATCCGGGGAGGAAATCTCAGTTTAAATGTGCTGTTGACCATTTGCAACATGTACCATCTGAGCATCTCCGATTTCTTTTCTATCGAATATGATGATGATGACCCCCAAACCCGTGAAAACGAAATATCCCTCGCTTTGGCGGAAAATCGTCCAAGTTCCAAACAAACCTCCGACCCGGAGAGTGTCGAAAAATATATCTCTTCCAAAAAAACGCTGTTCCAATACGAAAATTACATCGCCTCGAAAGACCAGGAAATTGATTTACTGCGTGAATTGAACCAGCTTTACAAACAGCAAATCAATCTATTGCAAGAGAAAGTCATAGAGAGCAGCCACAAGGAAATTTTGTAAAATCACACCTTTCTCCCGATGTAAAGGGTGCAGACTCCTCCTGTCAAGGGGCGACAACAGGTATCGACAAATCCGACACTCCGAAATATCGAAAGCATCTCCTCACCCTGAGGGACGACCTCTATCGAGCGGGGAAGATAGGTGTAAGCCTGCTTGTCCCGTGAGAAAAGACGGCCCAAAAAGGGAATGATACGATGGGCATAGAATGGGTATAGGACATTCAGGGGAAAACAACGGGGAGTGGACAACTCCATGACCAACAATATCCCACCTGGCGCCAAAACCCGATACATCTCAGAGAAACCCTGCTGCAGAGATTGGAAATTTCGCACCCCGAACGCTACGGTTACCGCATCGTAACACCCCTCCGGGAAAGTCAGAGACAAACAATCCTGCCGCTCAAAAACAATCTTCCCCGAACAGCCTCTCTTTTCACACTTTTCACGGGCAACAGCCAACATCCCCTCCGACAGGTCAATCCCCGTGATGAGAGCCGGCTGAATCGTTTTTGAAATCAAAAGCGGCAAATCACCTGTTCCGGTAGCGACGTCCAACACCTTCCGCGGCGCATATTCCCGCAACAGAGCCACCATCCTTTTTCGCCATCGCCGGTCAAGGCCAAACGTCATCAATCGGTTCATGCCATCATACACCGGCGCAATCGTGTTGAACATTCGGCAAACCTGCTCTTGTTTGCTTTCCACTCCACCATATGGGAGCAGTGTCTCGATATCTTGTACAGAATGTTCTCTCTTCATGGGAAGGGAAAGGAATTCTATGAATAAAAACGGCCTCCCCAGACAGGGGAGGCCGAATATGTCTCTTGTTCTTTAATGTTTCAAAAAGTCGGTGACATTCTTCTCTATACGGGCAGCCACATTGGAGGTATCGGCCTTGACGAATGTCTCTCCGACAATGTGCTCATACAACTCGATATAACGGTCACTGATGGAGGTCACAATAGCCTCTGTCATGGCAGGGATCTGTTGACCCGCTTTCCCTTGGAAACCATTTTCCATCAACCATTCCCGGACAAATTCCTTGGAGAGCTGTTTCTGTGGTTCCCCCTTGGCAAAGCGCTCTTCATATCCCTCCGAGTAAAAATAGCGACTCGAATCGGGTGTATGGATTTCGTCCATAAGGTAAATCTGACCCTCGTGCTTGCCGAACTCATATTTCGTATCAACCAAAATCAATCCACGGGCAGCGGCAATCTCCGTCCCCCGTTTGAAAAGGGCGAGCGTATATTTCTCCAACAGAGCATATTCTTCCGGTGTAGCCAATCCACGAGCCAGAATCTCCGCTTTGGAAATATCCGCATCGTGCTCCCCAATCTCCGCTTTGGTCGTTGGGGTGATGATGGGTTCGGGGAACTTTTGGTTCTCACGCATCCCCTCGGGCAACTTTACTCCGCAAATTTCCCGCACACCGCCTTTGTACGCCCGCCAAGCACTTCCACACAGATAAGCGCGGACAATCATCTCTATGGGAAATCCTTTGCACAGTACACCGACTGTCACCATAGGGTCGGGACTGGCCACTTTCCAGTTCGGGCAAATATCCTTTGTCGCATCCAGGAATTTGACGGCAATCTGGTTCAGGATTTGTCCCTTGTAAGGTATCCCTTCGGGCAAAATTACATCGAAGGCCGAAATACGGTCGGTAGCTACCATCACAAGTTGTTTCCCGCAGATGTTATAGACATCACGGACTTTCCCGTGATACACACCCTGCTGACCCGGGAAGTTGAAATCAGTTTTGGTTAATGCTTTCATTCTTTATTTTTTTAATGTTTTCTTCTTCATTCTTCTCATAAGCCTCGACAATACGCTGTACAAGTTTATGGCGCATAATGTCCTTCTTCGAAAATTGGACCTTGACAATCCCCGGAATGTCAGCCAATAATTCAATTGCTTGAGAGAGTCCCGAACGCTGAGAAGGGGGAAGGTCAATCTGACTCATATCTCCCGTGACAATCATCTTCGTATTGAGTCCCATACGGGTGAGGAACATCTTTATCTGGTGGGTAGAGGTATTCTGGGCCTCATCGAGAATGACCACAGCCTCCCCCAATGTCCGTCCCCGCATAAAGGCAAGCGGAGCAATCTGTATGACATTGCTCTCCATCAACTCTTTCAACCGGTTGGCGGGAATCATATCTTGCAGGGCATCGTAAAGCGGCTGCAAATAGGGGTCTATTTTATCCCGCATATCCCCCGGCAAAAAGCCAAGTTTTTCGCCCGCCTCCACCGCCGGTCGACTAAGGATGATTTTCTTTACCTCCCTGTTTTTCAAAGCTCTCACCGCCAAGGCAATGGCGACATAGGTCTTTCCCGAACCTGCCGGTCCGAGGGCAAACACCAAATCGTTTTCATCAAATGCCTTTACCAGCAAACGCTGGTTTTCCGTGCGAGCGATGATGGGACGACCATTGACCCCATGGATGATAAGGTTGGCCTTTTTCACCTCCGGAGGGCGATTCCCTTTCACTATGTCGATGATAATCTCTTCGTTCAGAAGATTATATTCGGCACAATAGCGCATAAGTTCCTCTATCTTCTCCTCAAAAAGAGCCATCTCCGCCTCATCGCCTACCGCTTTCACCACCAACCCACGGGCTAAAATCCGCAACTTGGGGTACAGGGTCCGCAACAGCTGCATATTGCTGTCGTTCACCCCATAGAAAATCACAGGATCGACATTTTCCAGAATAATGACCTTTTCCATCATATCGTAAAGGGAGGAACAATCTTTTCGCAAAGATAGCAAATAATCACGGTAACCTTACGGACAGAATAGAGGTTTTCAATTTTATTAAAAATAAGAAAGGGGGCGTTTCCCTTTTTCCTGAGGAAACTCCCCTTTAAAAATCTATAGACATGACCTTGCCCGTTTCCAGGAGAATCTATCCCGACTATTGTGCCGCTTCCCATCCCAAGGCACTTGCTCCGAGAATGGCGGCATCCGCCTCGTTCAACTGGGAAAGCACCAGTTCAACCTTTCCTTTGAAGACTCGCAACAGATTCTCTTCCATAGCTTTCTTTATCGGCTTCAGGATAAGGTCTCCGGCATGGGTCAATCCCCCAAACAACACAATCATCTTAGGGCTTGAGAAAGCGATGAAATTGGCAAACGCCTCTCCGAGAATCTTCCCCGTATATTCAAAAATCTCCACGGACAACTTATCGCCGACTATAGCCGCATCGTAGACATCTTTGGAGGTAATCTCCTGCATAGGGATGCGTCGCAAAAGGCTATCGGCTTTCTGCAATTCGAGGAACTCCCGAGCCGTATGGGCCACTCCGGTGGCCGACGTGTAGGTCTCGAGACAGCCCTTACGTCCGCAACCGCAAAGACGGCCATTCGGACGCACAATGACATGCCCCAGTTCACCGGCATTCCCGTCATTCCCGTAAATCAGCTGACCATTAGCGACAATCCCGCTACCGACTCCCGTACCCAAGGTAATCATGATGAAATCCTTCACTCCCCGAGCGGCCCCATAAGTCATCTCACCTATAGCCGCAGCATTGGCATCATTGGTAATCTTCACAGGGATGCCAAACTGTTTCTCCATCAAAGAGGCAAAAGGCACCACCCCTTTCCAAGGGAGATTCGCCGCATTCTCGATAACACCCGTGAAGTAATTGGCATTCGGCGCTCCCACACCGATTCCTCCGATTTCACCCGTCAATCCCTGAGCCGCAATCAATGCGGTCAAGGAGTTGTACAGTTCTTCGATATAATGGTTGATGGATTGATGCGTATTGGTTCTTATGGAATCCTTGGCCAGGACATTCCCCCGGCTGTCTACAATTCCAAAGGCGGTATTGGTACCCCCCATATCGATTCCTACAACATAAGACTTCATGGTATTCTAAATTTAAGTTATGTAGAGACAAATATATCAAAATATTCCCAAAAACAAAACTCCTTCGGCAAGAATCCTCCGCTCTCTCCCCGAAGGCAAAATCCTTTCAAAAGTTGGCGAATAGGAAAATTAACGTACCTTTGCAGCAATTAAATCGGCACAAAAAGGTTGGAAATGTGCCGATAAACCGACAAAACAGAAAAACAAAATGAGCCATAATCTATTACAAGGGAAACGGGGCGTCTCTTCGGGGCGCTTAACGATATGTCCATCGCCTGGAAAGTAGCCGAGAAAGCTGTAGAAGAGGGAGCGACCATTACGTTGTCGAATACGCCTGTGGCTGTCCGGATGGGACAGGTTTCTGAATTGGGCGAAAAACTCCATGCCGAAATTATTCCTGCCGATGCCACCAGTGTAGAAGATCTCCAGACCGTTTTCACCCGTTCGGTGGAAATCCTGGATGGGAAAATAGACTTCGTACTGCACTCCATCGGCATGTCCCCCAACGTCCGTAAAAAGCGGCCCTATGATGACCTCGACTACAGCCTGCTCGATAAAACGCTGGACATCTCGGCCGTCTCTTTCCACAAAATGTTGCAGACGGCCAAAAAACTAGATGCCATCAACGAATATGGTTCCATTGTCGCCCTTTCTTACGTGGCAGCCCAACGCACCCTCTTCGGATACAACGACATGGCCGATGCCAAAGCCCTCCTCGAATCCATCGCCAGGAGTTTCGGCTATATCTATGGCCGGGAAAAGAATGTGCGCATCAACACCATTTCACAATCCCCTACTATGACAACCGCCGGCAGCGGTGTAAAAGGAATAAATTCCCTGATGGATTTCGCCAATCGCATGTCTCCCCTCGGGAATGCCAGTGCCGCCGAATGTGCCGACTACTGCATCGTCATGTTTTCTGACCTTACCCGCAAAGTGACTATGCAAAACCTTTTCCACGACGGAGGCTTTTCGAGTATGGGAATGAGTTTGCGTGCCATGGACCAATACAACAAGAGTTTCGATGAATACCGCAATCCCGAGACAGGAGAAATCATTTACGGATAAGAATAAAGAGAAAAATTTGGGGCCGGAATTATCCGCAGCCGTTAAACTTTCTTTTCTTGCGGCTATCTAAGTTAAGGAATAGGTCTTTACAAGGGAGAAATGCCGGTTTTTCTTTTTACCTTTAGCCGCTTCAAACCAACGGAATAGAAACAAGAAATATGTCGCCCGAATACGATGAAGAATCCATAGTTGCCCAGTTGCAAGACCCGCAACGTTGCCGGGAGGCATTCGCCCTCGTTGTCAAGCATTACAGCCAGTCCCTCTATTGGCAAATCCGTAAAATGGTCATATCGCATGACGATGCGGACGATCTCTTGCAAAACACCTTCCTGAAAGCGTGGTCGAACATCGCCTATTTCCGGGGGGATGCCCGGCTTTCTACCTGGCTCTACCGTATTGCGGTGAACGAGACCCTGACCTTCTTGACCAAACAACGTCAACAAAACAACATTCCTCTCGACGGGGAAGATTCATTTCTCGTTGACCGGCTTGAAAGTGATGAATGGTTTGACGGAGACGAAGCACAACGGAAGTTGCAGAAAGCCATTTTACAGCTTCCCGAAAAACAGCGGCTCATCTTCAATATGCACTACTTCGATGAGATGAAATATGAAGATATTTCCCAAGTGTTGGGGACTTCTGTAGGGGCTTTAAAAGCCTCTTATCATCATGCCGTCAAAAAAATAGAAAAATTTTTAACATCTGTCCATTAAACCTTATTACAGTTGATAATGTCTAATTTTAAGTAGAAACAATAAATATGGGAACAAAAAAGGATTTTTTGAAGGAGATTGACCGGCGGCATGGATTCACTGCGCCGAGCGAAGACTACTTTGAGCAATTTGCTTCCCGTATGATGGGACAACTGCCTGAAGTGGAACTGCTGCACGTACATGTGTCCACACTCTGGACACGCATCCAGCCGTGGATATACATGGCCGCCATGTTTGTCGGCATTGCCTTGATGGTACGCATTTTCTCTCCGACCCGGAAATCCAACGAGAAGGATATCCTTGCCGAGGAACAATACAGTACTGAATACTACGACGAACTTATCTGGACATCGTGTGTCAACGACTACAATATGTATGAATATTTGGCCGATGCCTATGAATATTAATTCATAAATACAGGGAGTATGCGTAATCTTATCTTTTCCATCCTATTCCTTTGCGGGTTGGCAATACTTCCCACGGAGATAAGGGCTCAAGAAAAATTATTGACCCTGCCCGAAGCTGAGACACAGCTCAGAGAGGCCGAAAGAAACTACGCCATCGCCAAAGACGCTTATAAAAATGCCTCAAAAGCCGACCAAGACACTACCCGCAAAATCATGCGGGCAGCAAGCCGGGAAGTGGGCCGTTGCCGTATGGAGATATTCAAAATCCACAAACGGAACTACTTGTGCGAAAAGGCCGGACTGACCGAGAAAGAAGCCACAGCCTTTTTCCCGGTATACGAAGAGATGCAACACCAGCTCTTCCACCTCCAGGATGAGTCACAACATGCCATCAAAAGACTGACAAAACCCCAAAAGACCTTTTCAGAAAAGGACTATCGGGATGCTGTAACCAAGAAAATCGAAGCGGGAATACAAATAGCACAACTGCAAAAAGAGTATTTTGAACGGTTTATGACTATCCTACCCGCCCAAAAAGTGGTCTTGCTATTTGATGCCGAAGCCCGATTCTCCCAAGAGATGATGCGGCATGAATCCCAAAAAGGAGGTGAAACTCCTGCTCCCCAACCGGGACCTCCTGTTCGATAAAAAAAATTCCCCCCCCCGCTGTTAAAGACAAGTTTGCGGAATCTTCCGTCGTTTCATAGATAAAGGGTTTGTAGGAAATTTCTACAAACCCTTTACTCGTTATTCGGATTACAGCGTTGCCATTCGATGATATTTCCGAAACCCTTTTCCAGGCGAATCCACTCTTTGAGAAGTCCGCACCGTTCGAATCCGACTTGTTCAAAAAGGCGTAGACTGGCCACATTCCTCTCGGCTACTTGGGCGTACAGTTGGTGCAAGTGCAAAAAATCAAAAGCATAGCGGCATAGGAGTGTCAGTGCTTCGCTGCCAAACCCTTGCCTACGATACGGTATATCGACATAAACGCCTACCGCTGCACGTTGGTGATGAGGGTCAAAATCGTACAGGTCAATCATTCCTACCTCCTCCCCACTCTTCTGAGATACCATCATAAGCCGCATTTGCCGCATTTGGAAAATATCCTGCTTGAGACTCTCTTCGATATAGACCCGCACCGCATATCGGGAATAGGGAGCCAAGACACAGCCGTCTCCCCACACCGCCGCCTCATTTTCCCAACGATATATCAAGGAGAGATCTTCCGGTTCGATCGCCCGTAAGCGTAAACAAGTACTGGACAAAAACGTCATAAAAATCATTTAGACTATTACCTCCTTTCATCCCCTTCATTAGAAACTTGTACAGCACACAACCGTAGGATAAAAGCAGAAAGATTGTTGAAAATTCTATAAGGTCAACTGCGAAATGTCTCGTCAAAAGGCAGACGATTGAGAATAGAGCGCCCCAACGTCACCTCGTCGGTATATTCAAGTTCGTCCCCGATAGAAACCCCTCGGGCAAGAATCGAAACCTTCACCCCATAAGGAGCCAATTTGCGAAAGATGTAGAAATTGGTCGTATCCCCCTCCATTGTAGGGCTTAGCGCCAAAATCACCTCTTTTATTCCGCCGCCGGCTACACGCCCAACAAGACTCTCTATCTCAATATCCGACGGACCGATACCGTCCATCGGGGAGATAATGCCTCCCAATACATGATACAATCCCCTGTACTGACGTGTATTCTCAATAACCATCACCTCTTTGATATTCTCCACCACACAAATCGTCGTATCATCCCGTGAAGGGTCGGAACAGAGAGGGCATATCTCCGAATCGGAAATATTGTGACACACCTTGCAATAGTGTACCTCCCGCCGTAACCGGATGATGGCATTCCCAAAGGCCTCGGAGACTGACTCCTCCTGCCGCAACAAATGCAAAACCAACCGCAAGGCGGTCTTGCGGCCGATACCGGGAAGTTTGGCGAATTCGTTCACGGCATTTTCGAGCAAAGGGGATGCAAAAGGCTGAAAATCCATTTTCCTCTACTCCTACTGTTTCTCTTTAATAAAACCATTGCGGTAAGCCACCAGCAATTTCTTCAAATCATAAATCTGCCCCTCAAGCTCTTTTCCCTTGTCGGTATCCCGCACACGCATCCGCTGTTGACTGAGTTCGAGAAGGATATTGGTCGAGATGATGTCAATCCCGTCTTCGATGGCTTTCTGAGTCGATTCAAAAGGTTCGTGTTGAACTAGCTGCAACCCCCGTGAATGGAAAATGAGCGTATATCCCGCCGTGCCGGTCTCCGGTTGATACGCCTTGGAGAATCCCCCGTCGATAACCAGCATCTTTCCTCCGGCCTTGACAGGATTCTCCCCCTTCAGCCGTTTCACGGGGACATGTCCATTGATGATATGTGCATTCGGGTCGGTAAGGCCGAATTCCTGAAGAATCATTTCACACACCGACTTTTCATTGAACAATGTATAGTAGGCGCTCTTCGTCTCCTTCCACAACTCTTTATCGTCTGTAAAGTAGCGTTCAAAGGTGGCCATCTTGTCTTTTCCGAACGACGGGGCGTCCTCCCCGCACCAAAGGTACCAGACATAGTCGAGGGCATACTTTTTCTCCGCACTCTCTTCGGCAAAATAG
This sequence comes from Porphyromonadaceae bacterium, assembly GCA_021199145.1. Classification (GTDB taxonomy): domain Bacteria; phylum Bacteroidota; class Bacteroidia; order Bacteroidales; family UBA11471; genus Caccoplasma. The sequence goes on from JAJQIP010000021.1 coordinate 51,907, forward strand.
GCTATCCGAATCAACTGGTCAATTTTGTCAAGCAGCGCTTTTCCTTTATAGGGCTTTCCTTCAATGAGGACTTCCCGGAAAGAACCGTCATCATTCAAGGGAATGGAAGCGTGATAAAGTAAATTATTGTTGCGGACCAAGTACATGCTGCCGTGGGAAAAGAGGCAACGCATATGCTTACGCAACTTCTCACTGTTGACAAAAGAAGTGTGTAACCGTCCCATCAACTCCTCCTCTTCCGGAGACAAGGCGAAAGGATGGACAGGGTCGACCGTCGGAAGATTTCTGTCCCGCAACGGATACTCCTTACCATCCAGTATCAGGACACCCCGCTCATAATCAATTTTATCGAGCAACAACCGGTCGTTCATGTTAAAGTCGGGATGGGCCAGAATCATCTGTGATTCGAGTTTGAACTGTATCACCGCAATGGCCTTGTGCATCTGGGCCAACAAACGGCGGGTCTTCTCGTTGAATTCCCCTTCAAAACCTTTGGGGACAAAATAGGTACAGGGGTCGTCACTGTAATGTTCAATGGCGAAAGTCGCCAACGGCACCATGTTTATCCCATAGCCATCCTCCAAAGTGGAATGGTTGCCATACCGCATCGACAAACGTAGCACATTGGCGATACAACAGTCATTGCCGGCCGCCGCACCTATCCACAAAATGTCATGATTGCCCCACTGTATATCCACATTATGGTAAGAGCAGAGCTTGTCCATAATGATTTCTGCTCCGGGTCCCCTGTCAAAAATATCTCCCACAATATGGAGGGTATCGATAACCAGCCGCTGTATCAGGTTGCAAATGGCACAAATACAGGCATCCGCACGTCCCGTAGAGATAATCGAAGAGATAATTCCATTGACATACGCCTGTTTATTCGGGTCTATTTGCGACTCATGCAACAACTCCTGCAAAATATACGAAAACTCGGGAGGAAGGGCTTTCTGCACCTTCGAACGGGTATATTTGGAAGAGACATTCTGACTCACACTGATGAGCTGGTGTATGGTAATCCGATACCAATCGGACATATCCCTTTCTGTCTTCTTGACCAGTGCGAGTTTCTGTTCGGGATAATAGATAAGGGTACACAACTCCTTCACCTCATTTTCGCGCAGAGTCTGTCCGAAAATCTCCTCGACTTTGCGGCGTACCGTCCCGGAAGCGTTTTTCAACACGTGGAGAAATGCCTCATACTCCCCGTGCAAATCAGTCAGGAAATGTTCCGTTCCCTTGGGCAAATTAAGAATGGCATCCAGATTGATAATCTCAATACAGGCATCCGATATGGTCGGAAACTTCGTCGACAACAACTGCAAATAACGCAAATCATTGCGAACCAACTCTGGGGTAATAGGCGGCCTTTTTTCCATCGTATCGCTATTTATAAAGTCAAAAATAGCACTTTTTTTTATACCCTCTACCAAGAAACTTCTTATATTTGTCATGTAGTTTTCTAAAAAGAGGACTTTTATGGAGATCAAAGAAGCCCGATTCGTCATCAGCAATACTGAAATCGCCAAATGCCCGACAGGGAACCGTCCGGAATATGCTTTTATCGGTCGGTCAAATGTGGGGAAATCGTCGCTCATCAATATGCTGACAAACCGGAAAGGGTTGGCCAAAACCTCCGCTACCCCAGGAAAGACCCAACTCATCAACCATTTTGATATCGATGGCACATGGTATATCGTCGATTTGCCAGGATATGGATTTGCCCGCCGAGGGAAAGAGGGGCGGGAAAACATCCGGCACATCATCGAACAATATATTCTTGGTCGGGAAGCCATGACCTGTCTCTTTGTCCTCATAGACAGCCGGCATGAGCCGCAGAAAATTGACCTCGAATTCATTTCATGGTTAGGCGAAAACGGCATTCCTTTTGCCATCGTCTTTACCAAGGCCGATAAATTGGGGACAAACGCCCTGCAGCAGAACATCAACGACTATAAGGCCCGCCTACTCGAGGATTGGGAAGCATTACCACCTGTTTTCGTCACCTCATCCACAACCCGGAAAGGAAGGGAAGAACTCCTCGACTACATAGGCACCCTCAATAAGACCCTCCAATAAATAGACTTAACTTTATCCAAAATGGACTCTTGGTTTGAATGTAAAATCAGATACGATAAAGAGGTAGAAAACGGATTGCAGAAAACCGTAACCGAATCCTATATGGTCGATGCCCTCTCTTTCACCGAAGCGGAATCGCGTATCATCGAAGAGATGCGTTCGTTTATCTCCGGTGAATTTTCCGTCTCCGACATCAAACGGGTGAAATTACGGGAACTCTTTTTCGACGAGAGCGGAGACAAATGGTACAAATGCAAAATCAACATCATCACCTTTGATGAGAAAAGCAGTGTCGAAAAACGGACAGGCTCCTATATAATGGTACAGGCGGCTGACTTCAAGACCGCCCTCGAGAACCTTCTGAAAGGGATGAAAGGCTCTATGGAAGATTACGAAATCGCCTCGATTAACGAAACACCCATTATGGACGTGTTCCCCTATGCTACGGATTCTTCCCCCAAGCCGGCCCGACAAGAATATGAACAACTGTAAAAATGGACGCTATCCTTCAAAATCTGGCCACCATCCGATCGACACTCCCTACGGGGGTGACGTTGGTAGCGGTGTCGAAATTCCACCCGGCCGAGGCCATTCTGTCGGCCTACCGTGCAGGACAACGGATTTTCGGGGAAAGCCGGGTACAGGAGTTGGTTGCCAAACAGGCCATCCTGCCCAAGGATATCGAATGGCATTTTATCGGACATCTGCAAACCAACAAAGTGAAGGGCATAACACCTTTCATCTCCTTGATACATAGCATCGATTCTCCACATTTGTTGGCGGAAGTCAATCGCTGTGCCGGACAAAACAACCGCACGGTCGATTGCCTGTTGCAACTGCATATCGCCCGGGAAGAGAGCAAATTCGGCTTCTCGTTCGACGAGTGCCGGGACTACCTCTCCTCAGGAAACTGGCGGGACCTTTCCCACATACGGTTATGCGGTGTGATGGGCATTGCGAGCCTCACGGAAGAGGAAGCCGCCATTCGCCAAGAATTTTCTACGTTACAGGACTTCTTTACCGAAATCAAAAGCCGCTATTTCCCTCAGGAAGACTCTTTCAAGGAAATCTCCATGGGAATGTCACACGACTACCGCTTGGCATTGGATTACGGTACGACAATGGTGCGTATGGGAA
>JAJQIP010000108.1 GCA_021199145.1 Porphyromonadaceae bacterium
GTTGCAGGAGCGGCGGCGGGAGTTGATTGCCGCCTACCGGTTTTATAACCAAAGATATTGCGGGTGTGAATACAGTCTGCGTGTGGCGGAGCGGGCGGTTGCGGCCAAAGCGGAGAAAGAGCGGCTGTAACGTCGGCTTGGTCATCGAGACGGATTGAACATAAAAAAACGGGGTTGCCCATTGAGGCAACCCCGTTTCTGATTTAAAAACGAGACTCTTTAGAGTTTCGGACCGGCTGATACCAACGCTTTACCGGCAGCGTTACCGGTGAATTTAGCGAAGTTCTTGATGAAGCGGCCGGCCAAGTCTTTGGCTTTGGCATCCCATTCGGCCCCGTTAGCATAGGTGTCGCGCGGGTCGAGAATGGCCGAGTCGACACCGGGCAGGGCTGTCGGAACGGTGAAATCGAAATAGGGAATCTTCTTGCTGGGAGCCTTTTCGATAGAACCGTCGAGAATGGCATCGATAATGCCCCGCGTATCTCGGATGGAGATACGTTTGCCTGTACCGTTCCAGCCTGTATTTACGAGGTAAGCTTTCGCACCGGTCATGTTCATCTTCTTTACCAGTTCCTCAGCGTATTTGGTCGGATGGAGTTCGAGGAAAGCCGCTCCGAAGCAAGCCGAGAAGGTCGGTGTCGGTTCGGTGATACCCCGCTCTGTACCTGCCAATTTAGCGGTGAAACCAGAGAGGAAGTAGTATTGAGCCTGTTCGGGTGTCAGGATGGAGACGGGAGGCAGTACTCCGAAAGCGTCGGCCGAAAGGAAGATGACCTGTTTGGCGTGCGGACCTTTCGAGACGGGCTTCACGATGTTGTCGATGTAGTAGATAGGATAGGAGACCCGTGTGTTTTCGGTCACGCTCTTGTCGGCAAAATCGATTTTCCCGTTGGCATCGACGGTGACATTCTCCAGCAGGGCATCCCGTTTGATAGCGTTGTAGATATCGGGTTCGCTCTCCTTGTCGAGGTTGATGACCTTGGCATAGCAGCCCCCTTCGTAGTTGAAGATACCTTCGTTGTCCCAGCCGTGCTCGTCATCCCCGATGAGTTTCCGTTTGGGGTCGGTGGAGAGGGTGGTTTTCCCTGTCCCGGAGAGGCCGAAGAAGATGGCCGAGCTCTTACCCTCCATATCGGTGTTGGCCGAGCAGTGCATCGAAGCGATGCCCCGCAGCGGGTTGAAGTAGTTCATCATGGAGAACATACCCTTTTTCATCTCACCTCCGTACCAGGTGTTGAGGATAACCTGCTCTTTGGAGGTAAGGTTGAAGACCACAGCCGTCTCGGAGTTCAGCCCCAGTTCCTTGTAGTTTTCCACTTTGGCTTTCGAGGCGTTATAGACAATGAAATCGGGAATGAAATCGTTCAACTCCTCTTTCGAGGGGCGGATAAACATGTTGGTCACAAAGTGAGCCTGCCAAGCCACTTCCATGATGAAGCGCACTTTGAGGCGGGTGGCTTCGTTAGCCCCGCAATAGCAGTCGACTACAAAGAGTCTCTTGTTGGAAAGTTCCTTTACGGCAATCTCTTTCAATGCCTTCCAGGCACTTTCGGTGACAGGTTTATTGTCGTTTTTGTATTCGTCGGAAGTCCACCATACCGTATTTTTGCTGGTTTCGTCCATAACGAGGAATTTGTCTTTGGGCGAACGGCCGGTGTAGATACCGGTCATCACATTGACGGCACCCAGTTCGGTAACCTGCCCTTTTTCAAAACCCTCGAGACCCGGCTTGGTCTCTTCCGCGAAGAATACGTCGTACGAAGGATTGTAGAGAATCTCTTTTACCCCTTCAATTCCATACTTGGTTAAGTCTAACTTCATTGTTCTTAAAATTAATTTGACCTATGAAAATTTGTTTTTTAATAAATATCTTCTAAACCGACAACAAAGGTAATACCTTTTCTGATATTCGAAAATGATATTAAGGAAAATTTTCTCTAATTCATGTAATTTTTTGTTTCAACCCTTCGTTTGTTCCCTTGGCATAGCCATCGGGGCCGTTTTTCTTGTACCTTTGCATACCCAAACTATCATTTGTGATGAGAATTTCCTTTTGGATAAATAACGCTCGCCCCATCTCCTTGCCGCAAAGCCTGCTGCCCGGTGTGTTGGCGGTAGGAATGTCGCTGGCCTATGCGACTTTCTCGTGGGGACTTTCGCTGGTCGCTCTGGTCGGTGTGGTGTGTGCGCACTTGGGGATGAATCTGCTTGACGACTTTTACGACTACGGCCAAGGGAGCGGTGAGAAGCGGGTGAAGCTGGCCGCCGACGGCATCCGGGCCCGCATAGCGAAATACCCCTACCTGACCTCCGGCCAAGCGACGGTGCGGGGGCTTGTGACGGCCACGGGAACCTTTCTGACTCTGTCGGCTGTGGCGGGAGCAATCGTCGTCTACTTTCGGGGAACCGTCCCCTTGTATATCGCCCTTGCGGGGGCACTCCTGGGGAACTCCTATTCGGGTCGTCCGTTCCGCCTGGGTTACCACGGCTACGGTGAGTTGCTGATAGGCCTCATGTTCGGTCCCCTGCTGATGATGGGGGTGCAGTATGCGGCATGCGGACATCTTGGCGGCGGGATAGTGGTTACAGGAATTGCCGTAGGCTTTCTGGTGACTAATATCCTCTATACCCATTCGGTGCTTGATGCCCAAGCCGATGCCCGGATGGACAAAATTACGCTGGCCGGATTGCTGAAAGGACCGAAGGCCTTACTGGCGGCCTCGGCGGTATTCGAGTTCGTCCCCTTCGTGTTGGTCGCCCTCGGTGTGTGGAGAGGTTTGTTGCCGCCGGCCTCTCTCTGCGTGCTGATTGTGTTGCCGATGGCCATTTATCTGTGGCGTTCGCTGTACCGTTTTGTCTACGGGAAACCGGAGGCGATTCTCCTCAAAAAGTGGTTAGGGCCCATGGGGGATTTCCCGGCGTATCGGGCCGCTGGCATCGACTGGTTCATGTACCGTTGGCTGATGGCCCGGAATCTGGTCTCCTTTTTTACCCTTATCCTGTTGATTGTACATATTGTTCTTAAAATAACCGCCTGTTTATGAAATTGTCGCAAATCTTCTATCTGGCTACCTGGTTTCTCGGTGCCCGACTGTTGGGACGCAAACGGCCGCTACAGACCGTGCTTTTCATCTCCGACCAATGTAACTTGACATGCAAACACTGTTCGGTCTATGCCCGAAAAGAGCCCCATGTGATGACTTACGAAGAGGTGCGGGAGGAGTTGGCGTACGCCTATAGTCAAGGTTCCCGCTTCGTCGATTTCGAAGGGGGAGAGGTGATGATTTGGCGGGACGGAGACTATCGGGTGAACGACCTGATTGACCTGGCCCATGCAATGGGATTCTTTTCGGCGACCATCACGACCAATGCCCAGTTGCCTTTTGCCGGAAGTCACGCCGATACGATATGGGTGAGTCTGGACGGTTACGGGAAATACCACGAAATGGTCCGGGGAGAGGGGACATTCGCTCGCCTCGAAAAGCATATCGCCGAGTGCGGCCATCCCCGTCTCCACGTCAATATGGTGGTGAACAAGTACAACTGGGAGGCGGTGGCCGACACGATAAAATATGTGCGGGAGAATCCGGCTATACGTTCTATCTCCATCAACTTCTATACCCCCTTTCCCGATGCCGAGAATCTGATGATTACCCGAGAGCAGCGGAGGGAGGTCATCGATACCGTCATCCGCATGAAGCGGGAGGGGTATCCCATCATGAACTCCGTTTCGGGACTGAAATTGATGAGGGAGAATCGGTTCAAACGTCGTTGTTGGGTGACGAATTTCATTTATGCCGACCACAAGCGGGCGAATTGCGTCGGAGAAGAGTTGGGAATTTGTGACGATTGCGGGTTGTGCATGGCGGGGGAGATGACGGCCGTCTTTACGTTCCGGCCTGATACGATTTTGGCAGGGATGAAGTTGAGGTTGTGACATTTTTATCTGGGGCGGTTCCTTGCCCCAGACCCTTTCCCGAATGATAGGTGTAATGTACTTAGGACATTTACGCTGACATTTTCGATTAAAGGGGAGGCCCCTGCCGTGTGGCAGGGAGAGAGGAATAAGATAGTTTTTAAGGGGGCAGTATTGATGGCGGTTTATCCGCCATCAATACTGCCCTGTCGGTAAGATGCGATAAACAACGACGCGAATAATTTACGATAAAACACTTTTTGCAAACAGTTTTCTATAATCATCTTCACAGACAATTTTCGATAATTGTTGCTTATATATAAGATTAAGCCCCTGCCGGAGGCAGGGAGAGAGGTATCCAATAATTTTTTTAGGGTTTTAGGGC
>JAJQIP010000100.1 GCA_021199145.1 Porphyromonadaceae bacterium
ACGAAACATCTCTCTTCACGGAGAGCAAAGGTAGGGAAATTTTCGTATCTTTGTCAACAAGCAGTTCTTGTGCGGAGAAATTCGAATCGGGTTCGGAGTGCGTTTGAATGGCATTAGAATGGCGTTCGAATCGTTTTCGAAAGGCGTTTTCTGACAAACGGAACAATTTATCAACAACTTGGGCGATAAATCGTCGGTCCGTGCGGAAAAATGGAGAAAAAAGAGTTTCTTTGCGGCAAAAACAGAGAATATGGGTAAAGTCATTGCCGTTGCCAATCAAAAAGGCGGTGTGGGGAAAACGACCACGACCATCAATCTGGCCGCTTCTTTGGCGATTCTGGACCGTAAGGTGTTGCTCATTGATGCCGACCCCCAGGCCAACGCCTCTTCGGGATTGGGATTTGACGTCGGGAAAGAGAGAACTTCGATATACGAATGTGTCATTGGCGAGGCCTCTTTGCGGGAGGCCATCGAATCGACCGATGTGGACGGGCTGGATATCGTCTGTTCGCACATCGACCTTGTCGGGTCGGAGTTGGAGCTGCTTTCCCTCCCTAACCGAGAGCGGATTATGACCCATCTTATCGATGAAATCAGGGAGGAATACGACTACATTTTCATCGATTGTTCGCCTTCGTTGGGCCTTATTACGGTGAATTCGCTCACGGCGGCCGATTCGGTGATTATCCCCGTACAGGCCGAATATTTCGCGCTCGAAGGCATCAGCAAATTGCTCAACACGATAAAGCTTATCAAGACTCGGCTCAATCCGGCTCTGGAGATAGAGGGATTTCTCCTCACCATGTACGACGCCCGTCTGCGGTTGGGCAACCAGATTTATGAAGAGCTGAAGAAGCACTTCCGTGAATTGGTCTTCGATACGGTGATACAGCGGAATGTCAAACTGAGCGAGTCGCCCAGCCACGGACTGCCGGTGTTCCTGTATGCTCCCGAATCCAAGGGGGCGCTCAACCATATGCAACTGGCCAAAGAGCTTATCAGTCGGGAAAAATGAAAGGAAGGATTTTCCGATTTCATCGGGAATAATATATAAAGGTATGGCTACAACGAAACGTAATGTGCTGGGTCGGGGGCTGGATGCCCTCATCACGATGGATGACCTGACGACGGGAGGGTCGTCGTCCATCCGTGAAATCGACCTCTCCCAAATCAGGCCCAATCCGGACCAGCCTCGGCAGGAGTTCGACGAGGATTCGCTTCAGGAGTTGGCGGCTTCGATACGGGAATTCGGCATTATCCAGCCGATTACTTTGCGGCAGATGCCGGACGGCGGCTATCAGATTGTATCCGGGGAACGGCGCTACCGGGCCTCGTCGCTTGCCGGCCTTACCTCTGTCCCTGCCTATGTACGTACCGTGGAGGATGACTCTGTGGTGGAGATGGCACTGATTGAGAATATCCAACGGGAAGACCTCAATCCGGTCGAAATCGCCCTCACTTTCCAACGGCTGATTGACCAGTATCATCTCACGCAAGACCGTCTCAGCGAACGGGTCGGGAAAAAGCGGGCCACAATCGCCAATTACCTGCGCCTCTTGAGACTCCCTGCAGAGATACAGATAGGATTGAAAAACAAACAGATAGATATGGGGCATGCCCGAGCCCTCCTCTCCATTGACAATCCGACCCGCCAACTTGAGCTTTATGAGCGGATACAAAAGCAGGGCTACTCGGTGCGGAAAGTAGAGGAGCTGGCCAAGGAGATGCAGCAGGAATCTCCCGTTCCATCGAAAAAAAAGGGGGAAACGGCTTCGCAGGAGGGGTACGATATTTTGCGCCGGCACTTGTCGGACTTCTTCCAAATGCCGGTGCAGTTTTCCTGCAATGCGGAGGGGAAGGGAAAAATCTCCATCGTATTTAAAAATGAAAAAGAACTGGAGCGGCTTGTGGCCCTCCTGGACCAACTAAAATAATCTCCTTGACTTCGAATCGTCTTCTGCGGAATCTTCTCTTCCTTATCCCTGTTTTGGGGATAAGCCTCTTCCCGTCTGTCTCCGCCGCCCAAGAGAGCAGAGATGGGGAGGATATTCCGGTGCGGGATTCTTTGGAGATTGTCGAAGTCCCAACGGACAGTATCGGACAAGAAGAGACAACGGAAATAACCTATTACGAGGTGGAGGGCGTAGGGGAGGTCTCTTCGCAGGAGGTGTTCGTGGAAAAGAGAGATTCCACCGCATTCTGTCCGGACCCTATCAAGGCGGTCTGGCTTTCGGCCCTCTGTCCCGGGTTGGGGCAAATCTACAATCGGAGCTATTGGAAACTGCCCATCATCATCGGCGGCTATCTGGGGCTCATCTATGCGACCAACTGGAACGCCCGGTATTACAACGACTACTCCACCGCCTATCAGGACGCTATGGACAACGATCCCAATACGACGAGTTACATCAATTTCCTGGCCTATAACCGGCGCAATGACCCGGAGTGGATTGAGGATAACATGACGTGGCTGCAAAGTGCGATGAAGAAGAAGAAAGACTTCTACCGCCGGTACCGCGATATGTGCATCATCTCGATGATTGGGGTCTACTTTGTGGCCATGCTCGAAGCCTATGTGGACGCCCATCTCTACAATTTTGACATTTCCGAAAACCTGACTATGAAAGTGGCCCCTACGGTGATAGAACCGGTACGGTACTCGTCGGCCTCTATCGGGTTTCAGTGCGCCATAACCTTTTAGAAAATCATGAGAATAGCCCTATTATTGCTTTTTTGTTCCTTCTTTCTTTTCCCTTCCTCTGTGTCGGCTGACCGAAAAAGAGGAAAAAAGGCGGTTCGGACGGAAATTCCTGCGGAGAATCCGGAGGAAGAGGAGGAGGCCATGGAGGAGGCGGAAGAGCCGTTTTATCTGTTTCCTGACCAGGTGACTGACTCGTTGGCCGGAGATTCCCTTTCGGAGGGGGATATTGTATTGCCCGAAGGATTGCTCAACGGGGTGGACACCCTTATTGTCGAGGAAAACGGGCATCTGCAGCCTCCGGTCGAGCGTCAGGGAGAGAACATCCAGTATACCGATTCAATCTATATCCGGCGGCTGAGCGAGTTGCCCGCCGTCATCGAACTGCCCTATAACTGGGTGGTCAAGCAGTATATCGAACTCTATACCGAAAAGCGGCGGGAACTGGTGGAGAAGCTGTTGGCGTTGAACCGGTATTACGAGCCTATTTTCGAGGAGGAGATTGACAAAATGGGTCTGCCGCTCGAATTGAAATATCTGCCCATTATCGAGTCGGCCTTGCGACCCAACGCCGTTTCTCCCGTAGGAGCGACGGGGTTGTGGCAATTCATGATAGGAACGGCCCGCATGATGGGGTTGGAGGTAAACAGTGTGGTGGACGAGCGGCGTTCCCCCCAGAAATCGACCCAACAGGCGTTGCGCTACCTGCAGCAACTGTACGAGAATTTCGGGGATTGGACGCTCGCCATCGCCGCCTACAACTGCGGTCCGGGGAATGTGAACAAGGCCATACGCCGTTCGGGAGGAAAGCGGGACTATTGGGCCATTTACCCCTACCTTCCCCGAGAGACCCGAGGGTATGTCCCGGCCTTCATCGCCGTCAATTATGTGATGAACTATTACGGGGAGCACAATATCCAACCCGGTGAAATGGAAATGCCTTCGGCCATTGATACGGTAATGGTTACCAGACGGTTGCATTTCAAGCAGATTGCGGAGGTGCTGCATGTCGAGATGGAGGATTTGCGGTTACTCAATCCGCAATATCGCAGGGATGTGATTCCGGCTACCGGCAGTCATCCCTATGCGCTCGTCCTGCCCGACACGGTGGCCTATGCCTTTGCCGAAGAGGAAGATTCCATCGGAAACTATCAGGCTGAATTTTACGCCCGACGGGTCACGGCGGAGTTGGCACAAGCCGCCAATACCCCTGTGCAGGGGTATCATCGGGTGAAGTCGGGAGAGAACCTGTCGGTCATCGCTTACCGCTACCATACCACCGTGGCGAATCTCAAGAAATGGAACAACCTCAAGAGCAATAACATTTACCCCGGTATGCGGCTTGTCGTCCGTTCGTCGGCTGCCAAGAACAGCTCTTCGACCGCTGCAAAAACAACCGCCAAAGCCCAGACGAAGGAGGGCGGCGGCCGCTATTATACAGTAAAGGCGGGGGATAGTTTGTGGAAAATCTCCCAAAAATACGCAGGTCTTACCGTCCAGGCCCTGAAGAACGCCAACTCGCTGACCTCAAATACGCTGAAGGTAGGGCAGGTCCTGGTAATCCCTTAGT
>JAJQIP010000211.1 GCA_021199145.1 Porphyromonadaceae bacterium
CTGCCTGTGTATTTTTATTAATCCCCCCGTGGCGTTCTCTCTTGTTTGCCCCCCCCCCCCCGCGGGGGGGGGGGGGGCCCCCCCCCCCCCCCCCCCGCAACCCTAAATAAAGATATCCGATTCCTATCTCTCTCGAAGAGGGGTTGTAGATAGTATCGAAAACGATTTAGCGAGCAGTTTTAATCGTATCCTGTAAGTGTGTAGACGCTTTTGTTCGAAATCTGTAGGCGTCGTTGTTTATCGTATCATCGCTGCAGTAGAAAAACTGTCGGATAAAGGGAATCGCAACCCGTTTGCGAAGGGAATAATCACCCTCCTTACTATCTTTTCGTTACAACCTCTAAAATGTTAAAACTTTTTATAAAAAGAAAGTTTTTGAAAGAGATATTTTGCTATTCCATAAAAAGACTGTTTCTTTGTAAATTATAAATGAAGGGAATACAACTGTTTGATTTTGAGAGAGCGAAATGAGAATCAAAATACATAGGGAGGGGCGGAAAATTCTGACATTTTTATTTCTTGCATTGTTTGTCATCAATGTACTGCTCTACATTTTTTGTCCGCTTACCCAACTCAACCTCTTCCTCACCCTCGTTTCGATTATATTCTTTATCCTTAACCTGAATTTTTTCCGTTCGCCCAAGCGTTATTTTCCGGAGGACCGGAAAGACTGCGTGGTGGCTCCGGCCGACGGCAAGGTGGTCGTGGTGGAGGAGGTGCGGGAGAATGAGTATTTCCACGATACCCGCATTCAGGTCTCTATCTTCATGAATCTGGTGAATGTACACGCTAACTGGACTCCCGTGAACGGGACCGTCACTCGGGTCGGCCATCAGAACGGACGCTATCGGGCGGCCTGGCTGCCGAAGTCGAGTACGGAGAACTAACGCTCCACCATTGTCATCCGCACCGAAGGGGGGCAGGAAATCCTCATGCGCCAAGTGGCGGGGGCTTTGGCCGGACGGATTGTCACCTATGCGGAGGTGGGGGAGTCGTGTCGGATTGACGACCATATCGGTTTCATCAAGTTCGGTTCGCGGGTGGACCTTTTCCTCCCTCTTGACAGTGAAATTCTGGTCCGCCTGAATGACAAGACGAAGGGTGATATCACCCCGATTGCCCGTCTGCACTCCTAATCGTGTGCGGCGTGGAAATTTTCTGCAAACCCGTGGTATGAAAAAATTCTTCTCTTTTATCCCGAATTTTATCACCTGCTGCCACCTGCTGGCGGGGTGCCTGGCCGTTATCGTGACGCTGCGGGGCTCCTTCGAGGGAGCGGCGGCCTGTATCCTCATAGCGGTGGTGTGTGACTTCCTCGACGGTTGCTCGGCTCGGTTGCTGCACGCCTATTCGCCGGTGGGGAAGGAGTTGGATTCGCTCTCCGACCTGGTCAGTTTCGGACTGGCTCCCGGACTGATGGTTTTTGTGTTGTTGCACGATTTCCTGTTGGTTGCCTACGGGAATCTGGAGTTTCTCGCTTATGTGGCGTTGCTGATTCCGATTGCCGGGGCGTTGCGTCTGGCCAAGTTCAATGTGGACGACCGTCAGGCCACTTCGTTCCTCGGTCTGCCTATTCCTGCCAACGCCCTTTTCTGGGTGGGTCTCTGCTTTGTCGATACCCGTTCGTGGCATCCGGTCGTTATCCTGCTGCTGGTTCTCCTCTTCGCTTTCCTGATGGTCTCGAACCTCCCGATGTTCTCTTTGAAGACGACGAATCTCTCGTGGCGGGAGAACAAATTGCGCTATCTGTTGGTGCTCCTCTCTTTGGGACTGGTCATCGCCTTTGGCCTGGCTGGTCTGTCGGGGGCTATCGTTCTTTATATTCTGCTCTCCCTGTTGGCACTGTTGGTGAAAAAGTAGGGAGAGGTTTCCCCGGGGAGTCAAGCCGGGGGCTATTCAAACGTAAATAGGTATGTTTATATTTTCATTTCTCTTTTTTATAGGTTTTTTCCTTCTGCTGGGGATTGTCAGTTTTATATTCCGGCTGATTGGGTTGTTTTTCGGCCGACCTTTTGTTTCGCCTTTCTCGACCTTTACGCACCGCTTCTCCCGTCGGGATAACCGGATGGAGGGAACGGAACGGACGGAAGAGTCCGCTCAGACACAACCTCGGCGGTGTCGGAAAAAGGTGTTTGATTCGTCTGTAGGCGAATATGTCGATTTTGAAGAGATTAAAGAGAAATAGTCCTCCGTTTCCCAAGCGTTACGAAGGTGTTCTTCCTTTTTAGAAAAGAATTTCAGAAGGGGAAGAGGAGCGGCAGGACGAAGATGATGACAATGCCCATAAGGATTTGCAAGGGCACTCCCACTTTGATATAATCGGAGAAGGTGTATTTCCCGGCCGACATCACCATCGCATTGGGCGGGGTGGAGAAGGGCGAGGCGAAACACATGCTGGCCGCTACGGTGACGGCAAAGAGGAAGGGGTAGGGACTGACTCCTAAGCTGACTGCCGATTGCAGGGCGATGGGGGCCAACAGCACCGCCGTGGCCGTATTGCTGATGAACATGGTCATCAGGGAGGTGGTGAAGTATATTCCCGCCAGCAGCGCCAAGGGTCCGTACTCTCCCAGACCGGCGACCAGTGTGGTGGAGATGGCGGCCGAGGCACCGGTCTTTTCCAAGGCGGCCGACATGGGCATCATGGCGGCGATGAGCACAATACTCTCCCAGTTGATGGTGCGGTAGGCATCTTCGACGTTGCGCAGACAACCGGTGAAGACCATCAGCAGGGCGGCGACGATGACGGCTACGACGGCCGGCATCCAGTTGAAGACCATGGAGAGAATCATCAGTACCATGATGGCGGCGGCCGTGGGGGCCTTGCGGTCGATGGTCACTTTGGCCACCTGTTCGAACGGTTCGCCCAACACAACCCAGTCGTTCGGCTCTTTACTCATGCGGGCGATGTCGCTCCACTCTCCTTGTATGAGCAGGGCGTCGCCGCTGTGCATGGGGAAGTCGCGCAAATCGTCGACGTAGTAGTTGTCATTCCGTTGGATTCCCAGGATGTTCACTCCGAACTTCTCCCGAAAACCGCAGTGCCGCACGGTGACGTTGTGCAGGGAGGAGTTGGGCAGCAGTAGCACTTCGGCCACACCGGTCTCGTTCATCTTGTCGTCTTCCGAGGCGGTATAGATGGTGTCAAGCTGCCAGAGGAGCTTCTCCTGAACCAGTCGGGAGACGTGTTGGGACTCACCAGAGACGTAGAGAATATCGCCCTCTTCTATCCGGGTATCGGGTCCGCCGGTGATGAAGTCGTAGATATGGGCGAAGAGGAGTCGTCGGGAGGAGGCTTTGCGACGGATTTCCATGACGTTGATGCCGTATTGTCCCGAGAAGTCAAGCTCTTGCAACCGCTTTCCGCAGTAAGGCGAACCGGCGGGTACCTGTGCCTTGAAAAGGCGTTGTTCCAATTGGTACGACCGCAGCAGATCTTCGGTGGAGGGGTGGCTCTTGCGCTCTTCTTCGGGGGTTCGCTTTTTCCCTTGGAGGAACCAGTACGACAGCGGTATGAGCAGAAGAATGCCCGTGAGGATGCAGACGATGCCGACCGGTGTGAAGGAGAAGAAGGAGAGTGGCGGCAGTCCCGCTCCTTCGATGGCCTCTTGGATGACTAAGTTGGGCGGGGTTCCGATAAGGGTCAGCATACCGCCCATACTGCTGGCGAAGGCCAACGGCATGAGGAGTCGGGAGGGGGAGATGCCCGCACTGCCGGCCAGACTGACCACGATGGGCAGCATGAGGGCCACGGTGCCGGTATTACTCACAAAGGCCCCTACGACCGAGGTGACCACCATGACTAAGAGGAAGAGGACAAAGGAGTTCGAACCTGCCAACTGCATGATTTTCCCGCTAATCATCTTGGCCAGTCCGGTCTGGAAGATGGCTCCGCCGACGACGAACAGTCCAATCATCATGATGACGACGCTGTTGGAAAAGCCGCTCAACGCCTCGGTGGGGGTGAGGATGCCGAAGAGGACCAGGAGGACCAGCGAGCAGAGGGCGATGAGATCGGAGCGAATCTTTCCCATCATGAAAAAGAGGGCGGAGAGCCCTAAGATAATAAGGGTGATGACCATGCCGTTCATGGGGTGGGAATTGGGTTATTCACGCATAAAAGGGGGATTTCCTGATTCGCCGGTGTCCATCCGCCGTAACATCTCTTTGGAAAGGGTCTCCCGTTCGCCGTCCAGTCCGTTTTCCAAGGCTTTCTGCAGCCAGCGGGCGGCTTGGGTGTTGTCTCTTATACAAATATCCGAGCCCA
>JAJQIP010000001.1 GCA_021199145.1 Porphyromonadaceae bacterium
CTATAAATGGGCTATCCCTGAAAAGCCTTGAAACAGCCATAAAAATTACGTTAATCGCCTTACAGTAACTCTACAAAGTTTTTTCTACTTTTGTTTTAAAGATTCATTCATGAGAAAATCAAGTGTGCGATATATTGTTTGCATCGTTTTATATGTCCTCTTTTTAGGGACATCCACCGCACAAAAAGTCATCCGCATTGAACAACCGGCATACTTGTTCGAACGAGCACAACAAATGCTTCGGGAAGGCAACTATGCAGGATGTATCGACCTCATGACTCAATACCGCAAACAAGCGACAGACTTTTCCGACAAAGCCACAGCCGACTATTTGATTATCGCTGCCTCTTATGCGGCCAAAACTTCCTGCACTCTTGAACAAATTGAAAATTATCTTGCCACATACCCTACAACCCCGTATTACGGACAAATACAACTCCTGCAGGGACATCTCTATTTTGAACAAGGAGATTACAGCAAAGCCATTGAAATATATCAGGCTATTCGCATGGAGAGCCTTTCGGACGATGACCAAGCTGAACTGTTGTTGCATCTGGGTAGCGCATTCTTGGAGACGGGACAAGAAGACAAGGCAGGACCTTGCTTTTCCGCAATTATCCAAGTAGGAGGAGAGCATAAGAATGCCGCCCTCTATCGGGATGCTTACCGAAATTACAAAAAGGAGGAATATGCAGAAGCCGAAAAGCAATTGACGCAAATCACCGGGGATAAAAATTTTGCCAAACCTGCCACGGCTTTACTCGCCCAAACCCTTTTCGCCCAAGAAAAATACACTCAGGCTATTCAAGTCGCAGGTCAATATGTAGAAAATTATTCGGCCGACTCAACCTATTACGAAATGGAGTCTATTTTGGGAGAAAGCTATTTCCGGACAGAGAATTACAAGCAAGCGATTTCATTTCTCTCCCCATACATTACCAAATGTACACATCCAAAACGTAGCAGTTATTACGCTTTAGGTATGTCCTATTACGCCTTGGGGAACTATACTGAAGCCATACAACAGCTCGGAGAAACTACAGGAGAAAAAGACGCTATATCGCAAAGTGCCTATCTCTTCATCGGACAAAGCTATCTTCAACTCAACGACAAGACCAATGCTCAATTAGCTTTCGAAATGGCTTCTCGGGATAATTTCGACATACATGTGCAGGAAGTCGCCCTCTACAACTATGCACTTACCTTGAAAACCACCACTTTTTCTCCTTTCGCCAAAGCTGTTACCATATTCGAAAAATTCCTCAATCTCTTCCCCCAGTCCCAATATGCCGATGCCATCAACAATTATCTGGTTGATGTATATATGACCACCCGTAACTATAGCACAGCACTGAACTCCATCAATAAAATACAACATCCGACCAACAAAATCCTCAAAGCGAAACAACGTATCTTATACCGGTTGGGAACTGAACGATTTGCCAATAATGATTTGAACGAGGCGATTAAATATTTCACCCAATCCATAAATGTTGGCAACTATGATCGGGAAGCCAAGGCCGAAGCCTATCTGTGGCTTGGCGACTGCCTTTATCAACAAGAGCACTATCCGGAAGCTATAAAAAATGGACTCCAATATCTGAAAATCGCCTCCCCGATAAACTCGCTTGTCTATTATAATCTTGGATATGCCTATTTCAAACAACAAGATTTCATCAAGGCTCAAACGCAACTTTCTCGCTATGTTACCCAGACAGCCTCATCCGATGCCAATCAACCACGCATTGCCGACGCAAACACCCGAATAGCGGATTGCCTTTATGCACAACGTCGTTTTGCCGAAGCAGAAACCACCTATGATACGGCCGTTTCCTTATATCCTCCAACCGGAGATTATGCCCTTTTCCAAAAAGGATTCATGGCTGGATTACAAAAAAAATACACTGAAAAAATAGGAGCCTTACAACAACTCCAGAAACAGTATCCTCAATCGGAATACATCGATAAAGCTCTACTCGAAGAGGGATTGACACACATCATCTTGCAAGACGGCCAAGCAGTCGACTGTTTTACCTCTTTGCTCAATCAATATCCTGACAAGGAAAGTGCCCGCAAAGCCGGATTACAACTCGGTATGCTGTACTATAATGAAAAACAACCCCAAAAAGCGATTGAGACCTACAAGAATCT
This sequence comes from Porphyromonadaceae bacterium, assembly GCA_021199145.1. Lineage (GTDB taxonomy): Bacteria > Bacteroidota > Bacteroidia > Bacteroidales > UBA11471 > Caccoplasma. Next base: position 2,152 of record JAJQIP010000001.1, read on the forward strand.
CATTGCCGACTATCCGGGCACGGAAGAGGCGCACATCGCTTTACAAGACTTAAAAGCGGTCTATGTGGACCAAAATGATGTTCAAAGCTATGCCTCCTATTTGAAAACAATCAAGGGAAATGTCTCCGCTGAAATTTCAGAACTTGATTCCCTCACCTTCCTTACGGCTGAACGAGCTTTCCTCAAAAATCCGGATACCGCCTCAGCCACCCAACTCGAACAATATCTCAAGAAATATCCTAAAGGCTCTTACACCTTACCTGCCCACAACTATTTAGGCCTTTATTACTACGACAAAAAAAATTATACCAAAGCTCGCAAGGAACTTGAAATCGTTCTTAAACAGCCCAATACCCCGTATACCGAAGAAGCACTCATCCGGTTAGCCGACATACAAGAGCAGAACAAAGAATACCCTGCGGCATTCGCAAGTTACCAAAAACTGGAACGGCTTGCCCAACAGAAGGAGAGCCTGCAAAACGCACGTTTGGGAATGCTGCGTACAGCCAGGCAATGGGGAAATCACAAAGAGGTGATAAGTGTCTCGGAAAAATTATTAAACACCCCCACACTCTCCTTAGAACATATCCGTACCGTACGGACAGCGAGAGCGGAGAGTTTCCTCGCCCTCGGAGATTCGGCAAAAGCGGCGATAGAATGGGACAAATTATCAGAAGACCCCCGTACAGAGATAGGGGCCAAATCGGCCTATCTATTGGCCCAATATTATTTTGACAGAGGGGATGACACTCAGGCTGAATCCGTTGTGAATCGTCTGCTTGAAAACGGCACTTCTCACCAATATTGGTTGGCTCGTAGCTTTATCCTCCTTTCTGAAATATATGCCCGCCAAGGAGATTATTTCAAAGCCAAACAATACTTATTGAGTCTGCAAAACAACTATACAGCTGAGGATGACATTCAAAAACGGGTTGACGCACTCCTTGAGAAATTTGAAAATATGGATGCCCAATGAAATTACGATATACCTACATCTTGTTTTTTGTCGTGGCTTTCGGTACTGTCTCCGCACAAACCGATGATAAAAGCTCTTTGCAGCGCACGGTGACCATTGAAAAAGAATTCACCCCCATTGTACAGGATGCTTCGAAAATCAATTCCGCACCGGAACTGGAAGTTTCTCCTTCTGTGAATCCCAACATTCAATATGCCGAATGGAGTACACCTCAAAAAGAGGCGCCCTCATTGACCCTGTTGCCCTTAGGGGACAACGGTGTGGAATCTCCGACAAAACAGAGAGGATATGCACAAATTGAAATAGGCAACTACCTCAATTTGAACGCCAATGCCGGACTTCGTATCATTGACAAAAAAAAGGACCAATTACTCATTTGGTATCAACACAACTCAACCAACGGTACACTCTCCTACCTCGAAGATACGACCAAAACCAAACAACGTCGTAATGACAATCGACTACACCTTAACTATAGCCACGAATTTAACCGCCTCTACTGGCTTACTTCTGTACATTATCGTTACAACGGATTTAATTACTATGGTTTGCCATTCGATAAAATTTCGGATTCAAGCCTCAGTACGACAACCAACCAACAGACTGTACAGCAATATGGGTTTGACACAAAAATAACCTCCAAATCAGACGACAACCTCCATTATATAGCTGAAATCAATTATCACGCCTACAACAGCGACCTCGGGCTCTTTTATGGCCAACGGGGTGTCCTTGAAAACCATCTGACAACCTTTTTCGATGGAAACATATCTCTCAACGACCATCAAGCAGCAGGTATTATCCTGCGTATGGATAACCTCATATATAACCGCTGTGAAAAAAGGAGTTATACACAGCTACGGATTAATCCCTATTTTACACTCCAGAGCGAAAAAATACATTTCAAAATAGGACTATTGGCTGATTTCTCCGCCCATGAGGGAACAGTCCTCCGTCTCGCACCCGATTTGAATTTCGAGTGGGAATTTGAAAGAGAGTGTTTTTTCTATGCCCAACTTACGGGAGGGAAAACCCTCAACAGTTGGGGGAAAATGAGTGATTTCACCGTCTATATAGACCCGACCTCTGCCAT
>JAJQIP010000119.1:0-7460 GCA_021199145.1 Porphyromonadaceae bacterium
ACAACTCGTGACTGAGCTCCTCGACCAATTCCCAACGCTCTTTTCCGGCCCAGACATGGGGATGCTGGGGATTCATGGTCCGCTTGGTATAGAGGTATCCGTCCGGTTCTTGAGCCGCCGCCACAAGGGTAAGAATACTATCAATATAGTCGACCATCTGCGGGTCGGGGTAGGTCTGTAACGAATAACTGGCCCCCTCGATAATCTTGTATACGTCGGTATCGTCAAACGCTGTCCCGTCCGCCTTATTTTCTGCGCTGGGATGCGCCGCTTTCACGAACATGTCATAACGGCCCTCTTCCTCACATTTGCTGAATGCTAAGGGGATGGTCACTTCCCGATTGGCCCGTAGCCGTCCTCCCCAGAAAGAATCCGTTATTTTCACCGAAGTGAAGGGTACCGGTGAATAGGGGTATCCCGATGAGGGTGTCCCTGCGTTTGCCGCCGGCATGCTTATGCCGATAAGCATCACTCCTAAAAGGCCAAGGGAGAGTGTCTGTTTCATGATTCCATGCTTTTGACAAGTCGAGTGGAGAATAGGACAAATATACATAAATCAAAAGATATCGTGGCGGTTTTGGCGGTGTTTATGCCGAATACTCTTTATTTTTACGGTTTCTCCACCAACCATTTTCTTTGGGGAAAATACTGTCAAGAGAGACCTTTTCCCCGATGAGGGGAGTAAAGAGACGATACCCCTTCCCTCGAGAGATTTTCTCGATTTGTTCCAAGGGTTCGTACCACGGGTGTTGGCTCAATGCGAATTTGGAATGGTGTATTGTCAAGACGTTTTTAGGATTTATTTCTTCGATGGCGTGAAATAAATCATCGGGCAGCAGATGGATATATCTCCAATTTTGACTGTACTGGCCGTTTTCCATAATCGCCCAATCTATGTTCGGAAATTGTTGGCCTATCCGAGTGAAACGGTTATCATATCCGCCGTCTCCCGACAGGTAGATACGTCGGCCTCCCTCTATAAGAAACGAGACCCAAAGTGATTTGTTGGGAGTAAGTCCTCTTCCGGAAAAGTGCCGTGTCGGCAGGCAATGCAGAGTAAGCTCTTGGTCTAAAGAGACAGTTTCGTCCCAATCCATTTCGACAATTTGACTTGGACGGAATCCCCAATGTTCGAAATGTGCCCCGACACCCAGACCGCAGAAGACTTTTCCAATACGGCTCTTCAATGCTTTGACGGTATGATAGTCGAGGTGGTCCCAATGGTCGTGTGTGATAAGGAGAAAATCGATGGGAGGAATCTCATCGGGCGTATAGATTTCTGTCCCTTTGAACGGCTTGAGAAACAGGGAGGCCGGAAATCGTGTCGTCAAAACAGGATCCACTAAGAATCGCCTTCCTCTGCTCTGGATGAAGAGAGAGGAGTGTCCTAACCATACGATAATCTCTTCGTCGGGAGAGAGATTGCGTAACGACGTTTTCGTTGTCGGTAAGTCGTGCTTGGGCCTTAAATCGGGATTCTTTTTAAAGAGAAATTTCCAAAAGATTTGCATCCGACCTTTATCAGTAGTTAAAGTCGGAGTAAATTGCCGGTTCTGAAACCGGCCGTTTTTGTAGTGGGGAGAAGTCATGATACGCTTTAACCGTGTGCCGCTTGGCAACCGTCCAAAAGCCGGATGGCGGAACAACGGGAATGCGATGAGAAGGATGAATACGAAAACGGATATCAGTATCATGGCAAAGCGATTTCTGATTTACAGAGGGAATAGCTCTTTGAGCAAAGATACGCTTCTCGGAAGATTTCCCCAAATTTTTTATCTTTGTCTGGAGAATCGGGATGATACGGATGTAAATTTTTATAGGAATCAATATATGGAAAAGACTTGGAGATGGTTCGGTCCGCAGGATTCGATTACGTTGTCGATGTTGCGGCAGATAGGGGTAGAGGGCATTGTTACGGCTTTGCATGAAGTGCCGAGCGGCAAAGTATGGAGCCTTGAAGCGGTAGAAGCACGGAAAAAATTAATCGAGTCACAGGGGCTGCGCTGGTCGGTGGTGGAGAGTCTGCCGGTGAGCGAGGCCATCAAATATGCCGGTGCAGAACGGGACAGACTGATAGAGGACTACAAGACGAGCCTGTGCCATTTGGGACAATGCGGCGTGAAAACGGTCTGTTACAATTTCATGCCCGTCATTGACTGGATACGTACCGATTTGCAGCATCCGTGGGCCGATGGTAGCACCTCCCTCTATTTTGACAGGATACGGTTCGCCTATTTTGATTTGCGTATTCTTTGCCGGGCCTCTGCCGAGAAAGAGTATTCACCGGAGGAACTGGCTCAGGTGGAGGTGCTGGACAAGGTCATTACCGAAGCTGAAAAAGCGGAGCTTGTGGATTCGATTATCGTAAAGACACAAGGGTTCGTTCACGGGAATATCAAGGAGGGGGATAAAGAGCCCGTCCGGATTTTCAAGAATCTGTTGTCGTATTATAAGGGGATTGACCGGAACGCTTTACGGGAAAATTTACGCTATTTTCTCTCCGCCATCATGCCGGTCTGCGAAGCGTATGATATCAATATGTGCATACACCCCGACGATCCGCCCTTCCAGGTATTGGGACTGCCTCGCATCGTGACGAATGAGGCGGACATCACCTGGATTTTAAATGCTGTGGATAATCGGCATAACGGACTTACTTTCTGTGCCGGTTCCCTGAGTGCGGGATCAGAGAATGATACCCGGGTATTGGCGAAAAAGTTCGCCTGTCGGACCCATTTTGTTCACCTGCGGAGTACGGATGCCTTGCCGGGGGGCAACTTCATTGAAAGTTCGCATCTTGCGGGACGGGGACATTTAATAGATTTGGTCCGCATTTTCGAACGGGTAAATCCGAATCTGCCTATGCGTATTGACCACGGCCGTACCATGCTGGGGGATGAGAAGAAAGGGTACAATCCCGGCTACTCTTTCCATGGCCGCATGTTAGCATTGGCTCAATTGGATGGAATCATGGCTGTCGTCAGGGATGAGATAGAAAATAACTGTCAGTTGTCGTGAACCGTACCGGACTTATTTGTCTGTTTTTATTTCTCTCCCTGTCTGTTCAGGCGGCATCGGCGGATAAGGGGGTGAGGGAGAAGTACAATTTCAATGCGCAGTGGCTTCTGCATGTCGGTGATTTGACCGGTGCGGAAGAGGCAAACTTCCCGGATGAAGATTGGCTTTCCGTCTCCCTGCCCCGTGCGTTTAATGAGGATGATGCCTTCCGGGTCCCTATCCAGGAGATGACGGATACGGTCGCCTGGTACCGCAAGCATTTCAAATTACCCAAATCGGCCAAAGGCAAAAAGGTCTTTATCGAGTTCGAGGGGGTTCGGCAAGGGGCGGACTTTTACTTGAACGGCAGACCTATCGGACGGCATGAAAATGGGGTCATGGCTGTAGGGTTCGATTTGACCCCCTATATCGACTATACCGGAGAGAATGTCCTGGCTGTACGGGTGGATAACGATTGGCACTACAAGGAGCGGGCGACAGGCACTCCGTTTCAATGGAACGACAATAATTTCAACGCCAATTATGGGGGAATCCCCAAAAATGTCTGGTTACACATTACAGGCAAGGTGTACCAGACGCTGCCCCTATATAGCCAATTGCAAACGGAGGGAGTATATGTATATGCGACCGACATAAACGTAAAGGGTCATGAGGCTACGATACATGCCGTATCGCAGGTTCGCAACGAATCGTCTCGTCCGGTAACCGTAGGTTATGACGTTGAAATAGTGGATTATGAGGGGAATAGCGTAGCGCATTTCTTGGGAAACTCAAAAACGGTTAATCCGCAAGAAACCACTCTATTAGAAGCATCAAATCTGCTAGAAAACGTTCACTTCTGGAGTTGGGGCTACGGCTATTTGTACAAGGTGAAAACCCGTCTTTTGGTCAACCGTAAATCTGTGGACGAAGTGGTCACGACAACAGGATTCCGGAAGACCCGTTTTGCCGAAGGAAAGGTCTGGCTCAACGACAGGGTGATACAGTTGAAGGGGTATGCGCAACGTTCGAGTAACGAATGGCCGGGTGTCGGCATTTCCGTACCGCCTTGGTTAAGCGATTATTCCAACGGTCTGCTGATTGACCAACACGCCAACCTGTTCCGATGGATGCACATCACGCCGTGGAAACAGGATATAGAATCGTGTGACAGAGTGGGTGTGATAGAGATGATGCCGGCCGGTGATGCCGAAAAAGATGTGGAAGGCCGGCAGTGGGAGCAGCGGAAAGAGCTGATGCGTGACGCCATTATTTACAACCGCAACAATCCGAGCATTCTCTTCTACGAGTGTGGGAATAAGGCTATCAGCCGTGAGCACATGATAGAGATGAAGGCTATACGGGACCAATATGACCCCTATGGCGGAAGGGTCATCGGGGCACGGGAGATGTTGGATATACAGGAAGCCGAGTACGGTGGAGAGATGCTTTATATCAATAAAAGTGAAGGCCATCCGATGATTCAGACAGAATATTGTCGGGATGAAGGGTTGCGCAAATATTGGGATGAATATAGCTATCCCTATCACCGACAAGGGGACGGACCGCTTTATAGAGGTCAGGATGCGTCGGCGTACAACCAGAACCAAGACCAGTTGGCCGTGGAATTTTTGCGGCCGTGGTACGATATGTGGCTGGAACGTCCCGGAACAGGACGACGGGTCAATTCCGGCGGGGCGAAAATCATATTTTCCGATACGCAGACACATAGACGCAGTGCCGAGAATTATCGGGTGAGTGGTGTGGTCGACCCCATGCGGATTCCAAAGGACGGCTATTATGCCCATGGAGTTATGTGGGACGGATGGGTGGATATTGAAAATCACCATACCTATATCATCGGTCATTGGAATTATTCCCCGGAGACCCGAAAACCCGTCTATGTCGTCTCCACAGGCGACAGGGTGGAACTGTTCGTCAATGGCCGTTCACAGGGATTCGGGGCTCAGGATTATCGCTTCCTCTTCACCTTTGATTCTGTACAGTGGGAGAAAGGCGTTATCGAGGCGGTCTCTTATGATGCTCGGGGAAATGTGTTGAGCCGTGACTCTAAAAAGAGTGTCGGGGAACCCCAAAGACTGAAATTGACCTTGATGCAGGGGCCTCAGGGGACATTTGCCGACGGTTCCGATTTGGCGTTGGTACAGGTAGAGGTTGTCGATGAGGAGGGGAACCGTTGTCCGTTAGCCAACAATAAGGTGAAATTCAATTTGCAAGGCCCTGCCGAATGGCGGGGAGGGGTCGCCCAGGGAGAGGATAATTATGCCTTGTCCCAGGAACTTCCTGTGGAGTGCGGCATTACTCGAGTCATGATTCGAACGACTACGGAGCCGGGAGAGGTGACATTATTTGCTGAGGCGGAAGGACTTCCGTCCGAAAAGATTGCATTTGTCACGCAGCCTGTAGAGATAAAAGACGGACTGTCCACCTTTTTCCCTGCAGCGGGTCTGCCGAGCCGTCTTGACCGAGGGGAGACCCCAGAGACTCCGTCCTATCGGGAGAGTAAAGTCGATGTCAGGGTGGATAGTATCTTTGCTGGAAGCAATCAATCCGATGCCCTGAAGAGTATCGATGACAACGAGGCGAGCGAGTGGCGGAACGATGGCCGGTTGAGTACGGCATGGATAACCTACCGACTTGAACGGTCTGCCGAGATAGACGACATTTGTCTCAAACTTTCCGGTTGGCGGCAACGTTCCTATCCGTTGGAGGTGTATGCCGGCGATACGCTGATATGGAGCGGGGAGACGGAAAAGAGCCTTGGTTATATCCATCTGCTTATTGACAAGCCGGTCCGCTCGAACTTGATTACCGTGAGACTCAGAGGGGCTACTCACGATGCCGATGCTTTCGGTCAGATTACAGAAGTATCTGAAAATAAATCAAATGAGTTGGATGTGTTAAACAATAAAAGTAAGAAAAACGAATTGCGCATTGTGGAGATAGAGTTCCGGGAGACTCTCTAAAAGGATATTTTGTAAACATGTAAGTAAATTCCGTATCATACTATGAAGCCGTTTTTATATCAAGTCGCCGAGACATTCTATCGGGAATATGGCCGAGAGATAGAACATATCGCTTTTGTATTTCCCAATCGTCGTGCAGGTGCTTTTTTCAAGAAATATCTGATAGGAATTATCGATACCCCTCTGTTCTCGCCGACGGTTACAACGGTGTCGGACCTCTTCGCTCAGTTATCGAAAGAAAAGTTGGCCGACCATATTTACCTGCTTTTCACATTATATCGGCACTATATCGAATTGTCGTCTGACAAGGAGAGTTTTGATGAATTTCTTCCTTTGGGGGAAACCTTGCTCAATGACTTTGACGACGTGGACAAATATATGGTGGATGCTCGCCAGCTCTTCACGAATATCCATGACCTGAAAGAGATTGACAGTCGTTTCGGAAGTCCGCTCACCGAAGAGCAGCTATCCTATATCCGCCGTTTTTGGAAAAGTTTCGTGCCTATAGGAGAGAGCGACAACAAGAGTCGGTTCATGGCCTTGTGGGAGATTCTGTTTGACCTCTATACCTCTTTCCGCAACGATTTGTCGGAAAGGGGATTGGCTTATGAAGGTATGATGTTCAGGGAGGTTGCTGAACGGGTTGATGTCGGACGGGAGATGCCTTATAGCAAAGTTGTCTTTGTCGGACTGAACGTGCTGAATCGGGCGGAGGAGACTTTGATGAAAGCCTTGCAAAAAAGGGGGATAGCCGACTTTTATTGGGATGATGCGGCTCCGACGTTGAAAGACACCTACAACAAGGCCTCTTATTTTTTGCGGACCAATACCCGGATTTTCCCTTCCCAATTGAAGCTGAAAGGCGGAGAGGAGGAGTATCTTTTACCGGAAGTCCGTGTCATGGGGATTCCTTCGGCTGTAGGACAAACGAAACAAAGTGGCGTTATTTTGCAGGAACTTCTGCAGGATAAGAGTCTCTCTGCCGACCCGGATAAAGCGCTCAATACGGCAATCGTTCTCCCCGATGAACACCTTCTGATACCGATGCTCTATGCTGTCCCGCAGGAGATTCGTTCCATAAACATTACTATGGGATATCCTCTTTCGGGAACTTCCGTAGCGGGACTGATGGATATCCTCGCCGATTTGCAAAAGCATATTCGCCGGAGTGAGGGAACGATACAGTTCTACTATCGGAATGTGTTGTCGTTATTGGCGAACCGTTATTTGCAACTTTCGGGACAAGTGGAGGTCAATCGATTGGCGGATACTATCCGTAAGTGTAACAAGGTTTTCGTCTCCCAAAGTGAATTGGCGGTGACGGATCTGTTACGCCACATTTTCGTTCCTGTGGAGCGGCCGGTAGAGTGCTGTGACTATCTGTTGCGTCTCTTGCTTCTGTTGCAAGAGGAGCTGAACCGCTTGGATTCGGCGGACGACAATCCCGAGGAGAAGTCGGTGGAATCGGTATCGGTA